>JBCDGN010000074.1:0-18500 GCA_038751255.1 Pseudomonadota bacterium | reverse complement strand
TTTGTATGGCCTTCGCACATAAAATTTCTGGATGGCGAAACGCTTGAACCCCTCGAGGCCAGCGCCGATCCCCTACGACGCGCACTGACCGGTCATGATATCAGCCATCAAACGCATCTGATGAGCCGCGCGAAGCCGGATGAAGATCAGCGCTACGTGCGCATATCAAGCACCAAGCTTGACAATGCTCCAGATGGTCTTGCTGTTGTGTTTGTGCTTGATGACATTTCTGTCGAAGAGCGCAACCGCCAGGTCATCGAACGACGCAGTCGTTTGGATGCGCTTGGTCAATTGACGGGCGGCATCGCGCATGACTTTAACAATCTTCTGGCGGCACAACTCTATGCCATCGACCTGGCCGGCAAAGCAACGGAAGACAGCAAACGCGAAAAGTTCCTTGATGTCGCGAAGAACTCCATCCAGCGCGGACGCGCGTTAACTTCTCGTCTTCTCGCCTTTGCCCGGAAGCAACCGGGATTGGCCACCGCGCGACACGCAACGGTTGTGTTCGATGAGTTCGAGAAGCTCGTAAGCCCCATGATGGAGGCTCATGTCGAGATCAGCTATACGGTCGACGAGCCCGAGTTGCGGGTTTTCTGCGATCAAACGCAGCTTGAAACGGCTTTGATGAATTTGGTGCTCAACAGCCGGGACGCGATCCTGCGGTCCGGACGCGGCTCGCGTATCGATCTGCGCGCGCGCGCCGTTCAGTCCGTCGATGGTTCCGCAAACTCAGAGGCGCGCACCGGCGGCGGGCTCAATCCCACATCCGCACCCGATGGCCACATCCTGCGATATGTAGAGTTCCTGGTCTCTGACAATGGCCCTGGCATGGATGAGGAAACCTTGGCGCGCAGCACCGACCCATTCTTTACCACAAAAGACAGCAACTCTGGCACGGGGCTTGGGTTGGCCATGGTCTACGGGTTCGTGCGCCAATCCGATGGCGACTTCCGCATATATTCCGAAGAAGGCGTGGGAACCACGGTTCGGATGATGTTGCCCCGTGGCAGCGAGGAAGGCGTGCGTGAAAAAGCTGTGCCAGATGAGCCGCCCCCTCGCGGGAATGGAGAGACGATCCTGGTCGCAGAGGACGAGTTGCAACTTCTCAAAATCCTCACTGAGGTATTGGAGGACCTAGGCTATCGGGTGACCTCCGCCAGATCAGGCCAAGAAGCAATCGATTTGATCCGCCAAGGCCAGCATGTCGATTTGTTGTTAACCGATGTGGTGATGCCAGGGCAGATCGGTGGTTTCGAGCTTGCGCGCAGACTGCGCGCAGAGCGCCCGCATCTGCCCGTGATCTATACCTCTGGCTACACTGGGTTCACCGCATCAGAAATGGGCGATGTGCAAGCCCAACTTTTGCAAAAACCAGCAACCCCGCAAGAACTTTCCGAGGCGATCTCTGCCGCGTTGCGCGGAGGGTAATGCATCAGCGATCAACGCGCCGGATGGCGTCAACAGCGGCTCGTCTGGTATACGCGTCTTCAGCCGCAGCGGGATGTTTTGCTCTTCATAGTCTTCTATTGAGTGCGAAGATGAAGACCACTCTGTTTTGTCACCTTTACGTGCTAGCCAAACATGTACGAAGCGTCTGGATACGATGGGCATGACACAGCTCTCAACCGAACATCTCGCCATGCTGGCCGTCGCATTGTCAGGCCTGGTATGGGGTCTTTTCTGGATCCCTCTGAGGGCCTTGGACCATGCTGGGATCGCAGGTGTTTGGGCGGTTTTTTTGTTCTATGCGCTGCCTGCCGTCTTGCTGGCACCGGTCATGTGGCTGCGCCGCCGCCAAATACGCGCGGGAGGGGTGCGTCTGCACATTGCCGGACTGCTCGCAGGCGGGGCGCTTGTCTGCTATTCGGGGGCGCTCCTGTACACCGATGTCGTCAGAGCTTTGCTTTTTTACTACATGACACCGATCTGGAGCTCGCTGCTCGCGCGCGCGGTGCTTGGTGAGGCGATCACGCTCCAAAGATGGGGAACCATAGGTCTTGGGGTGATCGGTCTACTGCTCATTCTAAACATCAGCGATGGATTTGAAGTCAAACTCAACTTCGGCGACTGGTTGGGGCTGATCGCTGGAGTGGTCTGGGCCGTCGCCGCAGTCGCAATGAAGTCAGCCGATAACGGCAATGGTATCGACTTTGCGCTGTCTTACTTCGTCTGGGGAAGCGTCGCCGCGCTAGCTCTCGCGCTCCTTCCTCTTGAAGGAAGACTGCCGGCGCCGGATTTGGAAACCTTGCGAGGCGTGCTCTGGTGGTTCCTACCCGTCGCTCTTTTCCTCATCATACCGCCCTCCCTTGGCGTCATGTGGGGCGCGACCGTGCTCAGTCCTGGTCTTCTGGCAATCTTGTTTATGACAGAGATCAGCGCAGGCACGGTGACGGCCGCGATCTGGGCCGATGAGCCCTTTGGTCTGCGAGAGTTCTTCGGCGCGGTTCTTATAGCGGCAGCGGGCATTTTCGAGCCCGTTTTAAAAATGCTCCGCAGAGAGCCTTAAGAAACAAATGGGCACGAAACGCTCTTTGGATTGCCATGATCGCGCAATGCGCTTGTAAGGTGGCTTTCGAGTTTCTTCCGACACCTAAACGCAATAACGGCGAGTAAGAGGTTTCAAGCTGCTTTCGATGCGGGCAGCCATCTTCGAACACGATTGCGGTGCTGGTCATCGCGGATCCCTCATCGATCGGCGGATGAAGCCGCGGGGCGATAAGAACGAGTTCCCCGAAATGCTTCCGATCAATTGAACCGTGCCACCGGCCAGGCGCTTCTTGCCCGCCTCAAGGAACTCGTTCAACCGACTATAGTACAGGCTCATCGTGATGCCCTGCTGCCGGCAAAGCTCCGTGATCTTGAGCGTGGCAAACCACAGTTGGTCTCGAGACTTCAGGTACGCATCAGCGTTTGCCGACTGGTCTCCAGCCATCGAGAGATTTCGAGGCCGAGGCTCGCTTCCATCGCGATCTGCAACGCGGAATTGCGAGAGAACAAAGAGTTCAATTCTGAGAATTTCCAAGTCAGCACTGTTGTCGGAGCCGATGTCCGAACCGTGACGGGCGAGGCAAAATCGCGGCCCTGGCTAAGGAACGCGATTGAGCCAAGAAAACTGCCGTCGCCCAGGCGGTCAACGCGTTTGGAGTTTTCTTCAACCGTTACGTCACCCTCGACGATAAGGGACAGCATATCGACCGTTCCACCTTGTGGGATCAACTCGGTCCCTTTGGGAATCGCACGGCGCTCCGCCATTTGAAGAAGCTTGTATGCATCGCGCTCGGACAGGTTTTGGAGCGCCATCGTGTAGAGGCGACGCTCCTCATCAGTGAACGGGACCGGCCTCCTCTCGGCCAAAAGGAGGGCAATCCAGTAAAGGTTGATACCGATGAAGAAGGTGTTCCAGCCTATGGGAGCCCAGAGCGGCGCGCTTTGTAGATAGAAATAAGGGATCAACAGCGAAGCCGCGACGACTGTCAGGATCCTCAGCCAGAAAATATCACGAACCGAATATGAAAAAAGATAAACGACATTCGCGGCATTCACCAAAACATCCAGCCCGCCCATCACCTTAGCCTTTCAACTGACATCTCTGGGCTAACCGTAGTCGACCCGATGGCCCAGAGATAGTTGGGTTGGAGCTTGGCGATCGCGGACCGACGCCCGCAATGGTGCTGGTCGAAAGGTGAGATTGCTGTCGCGTTGTTGCTGCGTGATGCAGAAAGCTCTCAAGATACGTTTTAGATAGAAAACGCTCTAAAAAAACTGACGCTAAGTCAAGAAATGTCACCCGCGCAGCAAACAAAACCTTTCCGACACTGCGATCCCATTTGGCCCTACTGTATTTAGACAATTTTCAGACTGGTGGCCGGTCTTTATGCCAACGCGTTTGATGCTGAAACTGAGCGGCAAGGTTCAACAACGCGATTTCCCTAAAATGGCGACCGACGATCTGCAATCCGATGGGCAACCCGTCGCGGGTCTTGCCGCAGGGTAAGCTGATGGCGGGATTGCCAGATAAATTGAACCCGCAGGTAAACGGGATAAGCGTCGCCAATTCCTCCGTCGGGTCGAAATTCTCCAATGGCATCGCAACACGGGGTGTGGTCGGTGTCATGAGAAAATCTGTGTTCGTGCTGGCAAAGGCCGCGGATAACTCTGCGCGAAATTCCGAGCGGATGCGTAGCGCGTTAAGCAGCTGGTCCTTGGGCGTCGCCAATCCAGCTTCGATCATTTCTGCAACCTTGGGGAAAAAGCTATTTCTGCGTTCTAAGAGAGTTTCCGCATTGGCACATGCCAGTTCCACGGAAAAGAATGTGACAATCGCTTCAACGACCATCGGCAGTGTCGGCAACTCAATCTCAACAGTTTCAAATCCTGCTTGGCGAAAGACATCACACGCCTCCGAGAAAGCGGATTGGATTTCCAGGTCGAGACCATATTCCTCTGCTATCGCGCCAAGCGTGGCCTCGCCGAGAATTGCAAGACGTTTGTTGTGCGGTTGAGCTTCAGGTTGAATTGGTCGGGGTTGCAGAGTTGCCGCGTCCCAAGGATCGGGCGCCGCAAGACTAGGGAGGATTTGGGCAATCTCTGCCGCAGACCTTGCGACTAGTCCGACATGATCAATCGAAGGAGCCGATGCCTGCCGCATCACGCCATGGGAACTGATGAGCCCCCAGGTCGGCTTAAGGCCAGTTGTTCCAGTCATTGCCGCCGGAATGCGCACCGAACCCGCAGCGTCCGTTCCCAGGGCGAAACGGGTAGATCCGACGGCGACGGAAACTCCAGCGCCAGCACTCGACCCGCCGGGATAGCAGGAGAGGTTCCAGGGATTTCGTGTTGGCGGCTGATCGAAACCGCAGGTCAACTCGTGCGCGATCTGCGTTCCAACGAGTACGCCGCCCGCAGCGCGAAGCCGCTCCAACACGGTGGCGTCCCTTTTGGGGACGCGGTCTTTGTAAGCTTGCGATCCTCCTGAGGTCGGAACTCCCGCCACATCGAGCACCTCTTTGACCGCAAACGGCCAGCCGCCTATTGGTGACGAAGCGAGGCTGTCGTCTGCGCTGGATGCCTCGGATAGAGCTTCTTGTTCTAGCACGTGACGATAGGCATGCACCTTGTCTTCGGTGCGAGCGAGCGCGTCGAGGGCACGAGCGAGCTGATTTTCAGAAGTCTGGGACATTCCCTAGTTTAGGTGCCACTGAAACTTGGAACAACCGCTAGGCAGGGAAACGTCCCGAGCGAAAAGAGATCGAAATCAAAGTAACTTCTTGAATATCGAAGCTGTGGGAGCGAACGGCAGCTTTTTTTGACGATCAACATGTCGGTCCACAGGACCAGAACGGGGTTGCGAAATAAACCCACCGGGTCACGCATTTGAGCTGCTGAGGGCTTGAGACACGTCGTGCAGCCGTCCCGCTGTGCGGATCGGAGGCTTTGAGACCAAGACTTCGTGACAACTGCGGTCGAAAATTAAGCACTTGTGCCGAACCTGTCGAAAATACGGACAGATCTCTGCTTTGCATCGCAGAAACTCAGGGCGTTCAGGGGCAATTATTCAACGACGTTGATACACGTCACCATCGCGACGGTGCGTCGCTGAGACCCTAAGGCTGCGGCATGGATCTGCGCCTTTGGCCTGTGTGTGGCGAGCGCCCACTGGTCGGTCGCTGTTTTGCCTCTCGCAGAGCGCAGACCCGCCTTCAAAGCGTGCCAGCCCACCAACAGAGAGGAGAAACAAAATGAAGAACTCCATGATCACGCGTCGTCAGGCGCTCATCGGGGGTGCCAACGTCATCACCGCGTCTGCTTTTATGGCTGGTGGCGGGCTCCAAGCCTTAGCCTCTACCTCTGGGACCATCGGCTTCATCTATGTGGGGCCAAGTGACGATTTTGGCTGGAACCAAGCCCATGCGGTGGCCGCCGCCTCAATTGCCGAAGCGGATGGAATCAACTTGATCGAGCAGGAGCGGGTGCCTGAAACCGAAGAAGTGCTCCGCGTCATGGAAAGCATGATCCAACTTGACGGCGCTAAAGTCGTCTTCCCAACGTCTTTCGGCTATTGGCCTTTCATTCAAGAACTCGCACCAAAATATCCTGACGTTCTTTTCGTCCACGCTGGTGGGCTCTGGAAGGACGGGGATGAGACAAACACCATTGGCTATCGCGGCTTCATGGAGGAACCGCACTACCTCGCGGGCATCGCTGCTGGTCGTCTTACCGAGACCGGCAAGATCGGTTTCATTGGGGCGAAGCCTCTCTACTTTGTTTTCAATAACTGCAACGGTTTCACCCTTGGCGCGCGCAGCGTCCGGCCAGACACGACCTGCCAGGTGGTGATCACCGGCGAGTGGAGTGATCCGACCCGCGAGGCGGATACCGTGAACGCGATGGTCGATCAGGGCGTCGATGTGATCGTGGCCAATGTGGACAGCCCGAAAGTCGCGATGGAGACTGCCGAGCGTCGTGGCATCATGTCGGTCGGGTATCACACCGACCAGTCGTCTCTCGCGCCGAACGGCTTCCTCACAGGCGCTGAGTGGAACTGGGGCAAGGCCGGAGAGTTTGTTGACGCCTGGCTCACCGGGGGCGACTATCCCAATCTGCTGCGGGGCGGTTTCGCCGTCGACATGGTGCGTCTGAGCCCCTACGGCGCCGCCGTCCCCGAGGAGGTGCGTGCCGAGATTGAGGCCGCAAAGGCAGGCTTCCTCGACGGATCCCTGACGCTCTACGAGGGACCGCTCATGGACAATAAGGGCAACCAGATCTTGGCCGCAGGCGAGTCCGCTGCAAATGAGGATGTGCCCTTTAAACTCTCCGTTGATTGGCTGGTCGAAGGCGTGTCCGGAGATACCGGCCTCTGATGTCTTCGGATACTGCGAACGAAGAAACCCGGCTGACGGAAAGCGTTGGCCGGCGCTACAACGCGTTGACCGCAGCGGTGCTGCGCAGCAGCTCTGGGCTCGAGGCCTTCGTGCTCTCGGCGCTTGCCCTGATCGTGGCCTTCGCGCTGTTTGGTGTCTTCGTCGCGGTACAAGGGCACGACCCGATCTCGGTCTATTCCGTGCTTTGGCTGGGAGCCTTTGGGACGTCGTTTTCGATTGAGAACACGCTTACCCTGGCGGCGCCGATCATTCTAACCTCGCTCTGCACGCTGATCCCTGCGCGGGTGGGGATGCTCGTGATCGGGGGCGAGGGCGCCTTGGCCCTTGGTGGACTTGGTGCAGTCTTCGCCGGCATGTGGTTGATCGGCTTGCCATGGTGGCTCGGCGTGGCGGTCTGCTGTATCGCTGGAGCGGTGTTTGGCGCTGGCTGGATCATGGCTGCCGGGGCTTTGAAGCATTGGCGCGGCGTGAACGAAACCATCGCGACGCTGCTGATGAACTATATCGCTGCGGCCATTCTACTGCATCTGGTCACCGGCCCAATCCGCGATTTCTCGGTCCCCATCAAGGCGCAAAGCCTGCCCGTGCCCGAACTTTACCGGATGGGCGATATTCCCGGTTGGTCGGTGCATTGGGGGTTAGTGATCGGCGTTGCGGTGGTCTGCGCGCTGCATATCCTGCTGCGTCACACCGTAACCGGTTTTTCCATGTCCGTGCTTGGTGGCAACCGCCGGGCGGCGCAAATGGCTGGGCTCGATATTGGTTGGCTCATGTTACTGGCCTGTGGGTTGGGCGGCGCTGCAGCCGGGCTTGCTGGCGCGATTGAGGTCGTGGCCGTCCATGGCGCTGCCAGCGACAGCCTGCTGGTGGGCTTCGGCTATACCGGCATCCTCGTGGCCTTCCTCGCACGCCAAAACCCGCTTGCGGTATTGTTGGTCGCGCTCGTCATCGGGGGGATCGCAGCAGCGGGTGGCCTGCTCCAACGTCGGTTTGATATGCCGGATGCGACCACAGATCTGCTTCAGGGTATTATCTTTCTGTGCGTGTTGGCGTCCAACGCCCTTGCGGGCCGTCTCTTCTGGAGGGGCAGCTGATGGAAGGTACCCTGGGCTGGTGGGGCGTTCTGATCGCTGTCTTGGGCGGTGCCGTCCGAGTGTCGACACCTTACCTATACGTCGCGCTCGGGGAGACCCTGACCGAGCGCGCAGGCCGTGTGAACCTCGGCCTTGAAGGCACGCTGGTGCTCGGCGCCATGACGGGTTTCGCAGTATCCTACTTAACGGGGTCGCCCTGGTTGGGGGTGCTCGCGGCGGGGATCGCAGGCACCGGGTTGGGCGCGCTTCACGCAATGATTTGTAACCTCCCAAGGGTCAACGACATCGCCGTCGGGATTGCGCTCTTCGTCTTTGGGACCGGTCTCGCCTTCTATTTGGGCAAGGATTACATCCAACCGCGCGCCGAGATGCTACCGGGCATCCCCTTCGGCGCTTGGTCCGACAGCCCTGCAATCCAATCGGCCCTGGAAATCAGCCCGCTGTTTTTGATCGGCATCGTTCTGGCCGTTGTGTTGCGATGGGCACTGTTCAACACCCGTTGGGGTCTGCTTTTGCGCATGGCCGGTGACAACGCAGAGGCCGGTCGCGCCCTTGGTCTGTCCGTCAACTGGATCCGCTTTGCCGCGACTTCGGTGGGGGGGTTCCTCTCGGGTGTCGGCGGTGCTTTTCTATCGCTCTATTACCCTGGCAGTTGGAACGAGGGCCTGTCTTCCGGACAGGGTTTGATGGCGGTCGCGCTGGTGATCTTTGCCCGTTGGGACCCGCTGCGCTGCTTTTGGGCCTCTTTGCTCTTTGGTGGGGCCACAGCGCTGGGACCCGCGCTACAGACGGTCGGGATCACCTCTGGCTACTATCTGTTCAACGCCGCGCCCTACATCATCACATTGGCGGTACTGGTCTGGGTGTCGAACCCGCGCGAAGCCCTACAGGGTGCGCCAAGAGAGCTGTCTATCTCACGATGACAAAAGAAAAGCCGCCCTCGGTCGAAATCATCCACCTGTCCAAACGCTTTGGCAGCGTGCAGGCGTTGGACGCTGTTTCCGAACGCTTTCCAGCCGGGTGTTTCCATGCCCTCTTAGGTGAAAACGGCGCTGGCAAATCCACTCTCGTGAAATGCCTGATGGGGTTCTACAAGGCTGATGAGGGCGACATCCTGGTTGATGGCCGGGAGCGCCGTATCCAGGGCCCACAATCGGTCCAAGGGTTGGGCCTGGGGATGGTCTACCAGCATTTCACCTTGGTCGAGCCAATGACCGTCGCCGAAAATCTCGTGTTGGCGAGGCCCAAAATACCGGCGGTGATCGATTGGGGCGCAGAGCGAGACGGGATCGCGCGTTTTATGGCCGATGCGCCGTTTTCATTGGATCCAGAAGCGCCGGTCTCCAGTCTTGCGGCAGGAGAGAAGCAAAAGCTCGAGATCCTAAAACAGCTCTGGCTCGGACGACACTTTCTGATCCTCGACGAACCCACAAGTGTGCTCACCCCGTCTGAGGCAGACGAAGTGCTAGGTCAGATGCGCAGGCTCACCGATGCGGGAAGCCTCTCGGTCGTGCTCATCACCCACAAGTTTCGCGAGGTCATGACCTACGCCCGCACAGTCAGCGTCTTGCGAGGCGGTCGACATGTGGGCCATGCGGTGGTGGCGGAGACGGACGAAAGCCATCTGGCCGAGATAATGTTTGGCGCGGCGGCCCCGCGTGCTGACATCGCGCGCACCGAAACGCCTGCTGAAGCTCGGCCAGCCCACTTGCAGATCAAGGGCCTTCACGCGCGCGGCGACCGAGGTGAGCTGTCGGTTCAAGATGCAAGTCTTGAGGTTTCTCCGGGTGAGATCGTCGGCATCGCGGGCGTCTCAGGCAATGGTCAGAAAGAGTTGGTGGAGGTTCTGGCCGGTCAGCGAGCGGCTGAGTCCGGTTCGGTCGAGGTAGCCCAAGAACCTTGGAGTGGGGCACGTTCTGAAATCCGCGCCCGGGGTTTTCGCCTCTTGGCGGAGGAGCCCTTGGCGAACGCTGCGGTGCGCAAGATGAGCGTCATGGAAAACCTCGCCCTGCGCGAGTATGATCAGGCGCCACTTGCGCAGGGGGCCTTAGTTTCGCGCGGTGCCATGCGGCGCAAAGCCTGGGACCTTATCTCGCGCTATAATATTCGCACCCCCGGCCCTGACACCGCCCTGGAAACGCTGTCGGGTGGCAATGTACAGCGGACTGTCTTGGCACGCGAACTCACCGGTGAAGTGAAGCTTCTGGTGGCGCAAAACCCGTGTTTCGGCTTGGACGCTTCTGCGGCTGCCGAGATCCGTAGCCAGCTGATCGAGGCACGGAATGCTGGTGCGGCGATCCTCTTGATCTCTGAGGATCTCGACGAGGTGCTGCAATTATCGGACCGGGTGCTGGTGATGTCTGGAGGACGCGTGGTCTATGAGACAGACGGCGCTAAAGCCGACCGCTACGAAATCGGGCGTCATATGGCCGAGCATGGCGTGGCTGACGCAGGTTCCAAGGCCCAGAGCGTATGAGCCAAGACAGGGTTCTGATTACGGGTGGTCTCGTGCTTCCGGACGCCGAAACCGAGCCACTGCATGCCGATATTCTTGTTGAAGGCGACGACATCCTTGCAATCGAAGCTAGGGGAAGCTTTGACCCAAACGCTGGTCGTCCTGTCGACGCGTCCGATCAGATGATCATACCTGGGCTCGTCAACGGTCATACTCATGGCCATGGCGCCTTGAGCAAGGGGCAGGTGGGTGATCGTGTCCCGCTGGAAGTGTTTTTGACAGAGGCGGGCGGTTTTAGCGGCAACCGGACGCTGGACGATAAACGTCTGACCGCAGAACTGACCGCGGTTGAACTGGTGCGGCGCGGCTGCACCACCACTCTCGACATGTTTGGGGAGTACCCCGTGCCGTCGCCCCTTGGGATGGGCGCCGTCGCAGATGCCTATGAGACTGTCGGCATGCGCGCTGTGATCGCGCCGATGATGGCCGACCGGACGCTCTACCAGGCCATTCCCGGTTTACTCGCTTCCTTGCCTGAGCCGCACCGAGAGACTGCACAAGCGATGGCGACCGCGCCAAGTTCCCAGATCCTTGCTGGGCTGGAGGATGTGCTGAAGTCCTGGCGTCATGACCGCCAGCGTATTCGTCCCGGAATTGCTCCAACCATCCCGCTACATTGCTCAGACGACTTTATGTCCGGCTGCGCGAAGCTTGCAGAAGACTATGACACCCTTCTGCAAACCCATCTGGCCGAGACAAGGATGCAAAACATCAAGGGCCTCGAACGCTACGGTCGGAGTTTGGTGGCCCATCTGGAAGGGCTCGGTCTGCTGTCAGAACGTCTTTCTGCCGCCCATGGTATCTGGTTGAGCGAAGAGGACATGTCCCGGCTTGGGGCGCATGGTTGCGGCGTGGTGCACAATCCAATGTCGAACCTGCGGCTTGGCTCGGGCGTCGCACAGGCTCGCAAGCTAAAGGACGCAGGCGTTGTGCTTGGTATTGGGACGGATGCCACGAACACCTCCGATGGCCAGAACATGTTCGAAGCCCTGCGCCTAGCCGCCTATCTGTCGCGCATCAGCGATCCCGACCCGGCGCGCTGGCTCGAGGCTCGCGAAGCCTTTGAGGCAGCAACGGTTGGCAGTGCGCGCATCCTCGGCTTTGAAAAGATTGGCCGCCTGAGCCCCGGCTGGGCGGCAGACATGGTCTTCATCGACCTGACCCACATCACCTATGTCCCCCTGCGCGCGCCCCTTCGCCAAATGGCTTTCGCCGAAAGCGGCGCTGCCATCCGTTCCGTGATGATCGCCGGACGCATGGTCCTGGAAGAGGGCCGTATGACAACGATTGATGAGGCAGCGCTACGCAAGCGTGCGGAGGCTACGGCGGCGCGGTTGGATGCAGCGAACGCGGAAACCATCAAAGGGGCAGACGCAATGGCAAGACTTGTGGGCTGCTTTTGTCTGGCGCATGCCAAACATGAGTGCGATGTGGTTCGCACGGTGCATGGCTAAGCTTGCGACGCATCAGGCGGAACTTTTCAGATCAGCAGTGGTCGGTCGCACAGTCCCTATTTGCAGCGGCGTTGATCTTTCAGAAGCGACCCGAGCGACCCGTCGCTTTGCAAGGCGGCTATTCTGCGTTTCTGAGTGCAGTGAGGACAATCTCGCCCGCTTTGTGGTGCACCTCGTCACGATCCACACCCTCCAGATCCTCGAACAAAAAAGCATGCTCTGGCGTCACCCGACCCGCTGGGTGTCCAAGAAAGGTGTAGTGGCCGACATTTTCTCCCAGGCTGAACCGATCAAAGCCTGAATTGATAGACGCCATCCAATCGGCGCAGTCGCGCGGAGGTGCTTCTGTGTCAGCTTCCCCAGAAATGAGTGTCACTGGCAGTAGAATGGATTTCAACGATCCTTCGTCAAAGGCGCGCACTGTCGGTGCAGGGGCAATCGCCACAACGGACCGAATGCGCTTATCCCTGAAACTGTCACCACGTCTTTCCCAAGAGCGTCGAAACACTTCAGAGCTTTCCAGTAAGTCTGGGATCCGACCGGCGACCCCTGGAAACTCTCTGTGACCGTGGGCGAGGTCTGGTGAGCGAGAGGACCACGCCAGATAACGCTCCACAGAAGTTCTCGCCCCTGCAAGAGCCAAAGCCGTGTATCCGCCGAGCGAAAACCCGATCGTATGTACACGGCTAAGGTCAAGCCGCGACGCGAACGGTCCGTACGTGCTCAGAAATGACAAAAGGTTTGACAGGTCCGTGGCACGTTCCCACCAACACAGAAAACCTTCTGCGCTATAGGCTTCGCGCCCTGTGTTGCCATGGTGATAGGCGCCAATGACCACATAGCCCCGTTCGGCAAGCAGCCGCGCCAGCCACCCAAGCCCTTCAGGAGTGCCGCCAGTGCCATGCGAAAGCAGAACCACCGGGAAAGGCTGATCTGCGGAAAGTTCGGCATTGGCCTCGACCGCGCCCAGATCGAAGAACTGGCCCGTGGGACGATTGCCAACAGACGCTTCGGGTGAGATCGGATACCAGGCCGCCCAGGCCAAAGGCCTTTCGCCCGTGCCATTCCAATCCAGCCGGTCGGTGTCTGCTTCAATGCCGGTTCGATATCCAACATGTCCCACGGGTCACCTCCCTTTCCAATTGGATCGCCAGCAGATATCGATCCTTTAACAGCGATATCGCTCACACCTGCATTTGCCTTAAGCTTTGCCGATCAACGACGCTGGCACTTGGTTTCCATGGCTATAAGGTAAGTGATCAACCCGCGGTTCGTACTCGGCTGCACGAGTTTGATCAGCGACATGGGCAGCGATATCTTCAAGCGTGGCAAACCACACCTCTCCGGTCTCCTGCATATACTCGATCATCCTTTCAACACGCTGCCAGCGCGAGAGCCGTCCGCTGACGAAAGGATGCCAAACGCCGATCCAGACACCTCCGGGCGACTGCCGAAGAGCTTCGAACTCTGCCAGAAAAATCTCCATCGCGCGGTCAGGTGTCAGCGGAGCAAAGACATAATCGAGGTCTGGGGCATGTACGTATGGGGGCCAATCGTCGGTCGCCCAACTCACCGGCAATTCCCAAAGCTGGCCTTTATCAGTCTTCAGCAGATAAGGCACCTCATCGCCCATCAACGAGCTGTCATAGACAAAGCCTTGCTCGATCAACAAATCAGGGGTGGACGCCGACATATGATAGAGCGGCGATCGATTGCCGCGTGGGCGCTTGCCGGAATGCTTTTCGATGATCTCAATCGATCGGCACATCCAGTCGAGCTCTTCTTGCGACGAAAGGTTGTTTGGGGCCTCGTGAATGTAGCCATGATATCCAATTTCATGCCCTTCTTCCACGATTTGCGCCACGGCTTTGGGATGGTTTTCCAGGCACCAGGCGGGGATGAAAAAGCTTTGTTTGAGGCCAAAACGTCGATAGGTTTCTAAGATCCGAGGGATTGCAACATCCGGACCATATCGCAGCATTGATGTGGCTGAGAGTTTGTTGGCTGCATCTGCTCCGTGGTGAATATGGATGAGGCTATCTGCGTCCATATCCAGAGTGATCGCACAAGCGACTTTTGCGCCATTGGGCCAGGAAACGGGTCTTTGTAGCATGGGTTCTAGCTCCTCACAGCATCACCGCGCCGCCATTCGGACTGATGGTTTGACCGGTAAAGAAACTGGCATCCGGACCGCAAAGAAATCGCACCAAGGCGGCGATTTCTGACGGTTTGCCGATGCGTTTCAGGGGGATATCGAACTCTTTGTCGATCCACTCTTGGGACATGCTTTCAAGCGCCAGCATCGGTGTGTCTACTGGCCCAGGCGCGATCGCGTTGACCTGGATATCCGGCGCTAGTTCGTGCGCCAGCGATCTGGTGAGCCCCACAACGCCCGCTTTTGACGCGCAGTAGGCGCTGTAGTCCGCGCGTCCCAGATAGGCGAGTTCTGACGACAACAGAAAGATCCGGCCCTGCCGGGCTGGTTTCATCAGTCGTGCCGCGCCTTGTGCTATCAAGAAACTTCCGCGCAGGTTAATTGCCATGATCCTGTCAAAGTCGCTGACCGGCATTTCCGTGATTGGGGCTTCTTTTAGGATACCGGCCGCGTTTACGGCGAAATCAAGTCGGGCTTCCGTGGCGGTGACGCGGTCAAAAAGCTCTGAGACTTCCTGCGGGTCTGAGACATCGCATGTCAGGTAAGTCACGCCGGGAACTGGCTCAAGCGCGGGTTTCAGATCAACGGCGAAGACCCTTGCGCCTGCTTTTACCAGGGCCGAGACCGTCGCGGCGCCGATGCCTTGTGCAGCGCCGGTGACCAAGGCGACCTGTCGGGAAAGCTCGGTCATTGCATCAGTTCGCCACGATCGACGGTGAAGGACTGGCCTGTAATATTGTTGGCGGCGGGACCGGCAAGAAAAAGATACATCGCGACCATATCCGACGGCTCCATCAAGCCGCCGAGAGCTTGGGCGCCGACGATCTCATCTAACAGATCGGCCTCAGTCCGCTTTTGCCGCGCGGCCATATGGCTGAGCGACCGCATGGAGGCGACGGTTTTCACCCAGCCCGGGCAAACCGCGTTTACCGATATGCCGCGTGGGGCAAGCTCTTGCGAGAGCGATCGGGTCAGCCCGATAATGGCGTGTTTTGAGGCACAATAGGCGCTGAACTGGGCCACCGCCGTTTTTCCCCACATTGAGGCGGTGTTCACGATCCGGCCTCCGTCGGGGATTTGGTCCAAAAGATGGCGCGTAACCGAGAAGGTTCCAATCACGTTGATTTCGATGATCCGTCGAAAGGTTTCATCGACATGATCGCCGGGATCCATGATGGGCGTGATGAACTCAAACCCTGCGTTGTTGATGAGCACATCCACCTGGTCAACCGCTGCCGCCAACGACTTGACCTGATCTAGATCGGCAATGTCGCACACAAAATGCCCGACAGAGCGCCCATGCAGTCGGGAAAGATCGGCGGCAACCTGTGCCACGTCTTCTTCGAGCGCTGCAATGCTCACATCCGCGCCTGCCTGCAAGAAGCCCTCTGCCAGACCGCGTCCGATGCCGCGGTTTGCCCCGGTGATCAGAACCTTCTTTCCAATGAGATCCGTCATCCTGCCGCCTCAAGCGTATTGGCGTATTCCGCGTGGAGGATGTCGAGAATGTCGGCGCGCAACTCCATAAATCCCTTCAGATCGGCCTTGGCCCCGCGCCGCGCCTCTGGCGCGAGCAGATCATCGACATGGATTTCTTTCACGATGCGAGCGGGCCGTGCGGAGAAGATGATGATCCGATTGGCCAAAAGGATCGCCTCTTCCACGTCATGTGTCACAAAAATCGTGGTCTTCTTTTCGCGAGTGTTGATATCCATGAGCTGGAACTGCAAATGTTCGCGGGTCTGGGCGTCTAACGCGCCGAAGGGTTCATCCATCAGCAAAACCTCTGGGTTTGACGCCATGGTGCGCGCGATTGCCACGCGCTGGCGCATGCCCCCGGAAATGCGATTGGTGTAGAATTCCGCGTAACGTGTAAGCCCCACCATGTTCAGGTAGTGATCGGTGATCTCTTCTTTTTCGACGTTTGAGATGTCTTTTCGGTAGCGTGTGCCGAACTTGATGTTGTCTCGGACGCTGAGCCAGGGGAAGGACGAATAGGATTGAAACACCATGCCCCGGCGTCGGTCTGGCCCCGCCAAGAGATCGCCATGCAGCCGGATCGTTCCTTGGTCTTGTGTCTCCAGCCCGCCGACGATCCGCATCAAGGTGGTCTTGCCACAGCCTGACGGGCCGAGAAACATCACCAGTTCTCCTTCAGCAATGGTAAAGGAAAGCGGCAGAACGACTTTGGTTTCGATCTTTCCATCTGCCGACCAATAGGTTTTGGAGATGTCTGATATGTCGAGGAAACCTTCCACGCCCTACCTCCGTTGATAGGCAAATAGCCGTTTATGGGCATAGCGAAATGCTTGATCCGTCAAGAGCCCAATAATCCCGATCGCGATAATACCGGCCATGACCTCTGGTGTTTTCACGAAACGTCGGAGCGACCAGATCACATGGCCAATGCCGGAACTGGCCGCGACGATTTCTGCAACGATGAGATAGGTCCAACACCACCCCATGGTGATGCGCAAATTGTCGACCATATTGGGCAGCGCTGCGGGGATGATGATATCACGCATGATCTGGCCGTTGCTGGCGCCAAGCGTGTGGCCGGATTCGATATATTCGACCGGCACGCGCCGCGTGTCTTCGGAGATCAGCAGGATCAGTTGGAAAAACGTGCCCATCCAGAGAACCGCGATTTTCGACGCTTCACCGACGCCAAACCAAATGATCAAAAGCGGGACCAGCGCCGGAACAGGAAGGTACCGAATGAAGTCAATGAAAGGTTCCAGGAATGCCCCTACCGCGCGGTAAGTGCTCATCAAAAGACCTAAGGGCAGTGCGACCACAACTGAGAGCAAAAAGGCAAACCAAACCCTGCCCACACTGATCACAATGTCGGAGGCGAAGTCGCGTTCCACAAAAAGACGCACGAAGGCTTGAGCGACAGCGATTGGAGTTGGCAAAAACTCTGGCCGGATCGCGCCCGACACCGCGGTGATTTGCCAGGCTACAAGCAACGCAATAAATCCCAGGCAGCCTAGGATGATCTCGGTCTTGCGGGGCAGAGGCTTTCGAAAGGCGAAAAGCTGAGAGAGCACCGGCATCGCCTCTAAGGTTTGTCGGTCCACGCAGGTGCCGCGCGCCCCCTGAATTGGACAGGGCGCGCGCTGAATGGACTATCGGGTATGACCGTCAAAAAGCCCGTCCATCAGGGAACCGTCGACATAGGGTTGGTACTCCAGCGGTGCATCTTGCAAATCCAACGCCATGTTGATCTCGTTGAAGTCGTCGAAAACCTCTTTGAGCTTCCCGTCGCCTGACGCCGATGGCAGATATGCGACGCTTTCCTCATAGGTCGTGTATTTCACACCCTCGAGCGCTTCTTTCATCTCAGCCGGAGGCGTGTCGAAGAAGGGTGCGGATATCGCGATAAACTTGTCTGGATCTGCCACGTAAAGATCGATCGCACGATAGATCCCACGCAGAAATTTTGCATATTTCTCTGGGTTTTCTTTCAGATCATCGGTGCGCACTAAGATGATGTCGGTGATCAGACCCTCATAGTCCGCTGAGGTGAGCAGCAGATGCGCGCCCTCTTTGGAGCTGTTGCGTACGATAGAGCCCATCATCGGTTCCCAAGTCGCCACAGCGACAATATTAGGATCTTCAAAAACGGCGGCGGAGTCGTCTGTGTTGATGAGTTGGATTTCCACGTCATCGATGCTTTTGCCAAGCTGCGAGAGTGCGTGCTGGATCAGGGTGGTGCCGGGGTGATTGATCTCGCCCGCCATGGTTTTGCCGATCAGGTCCTCGACAGATTGGATATCGCCAGCCGCAACCACACCATCTGCACCGACCGAGATATCGATTGTACCGATAATTGTCCCAGTCGTGTCTGACTGGCGCGGACGGGACATGCTTTCTCCTATGGTCCGCATCGTGCAGTCAATTGATCCGCTCGACATTGCCGGCAGCACGTTGGCGCGATCATTATCGAAAGCGGTGGTGACGGTCAGGCCTTCGCTGTCGAAATAGCCTTCCTCTTGCGCGACGAAAACTGGTGCGAAACCGAACCAGAAGGGAAAGACGCAGCTAATTTCGTCGTCCGCATGAAGGGGGCTGCCACCAAGCGTCACGGACATCGCAAGAGCAAGTGACGCGATAGAAAACGCGCGGCATGGCTTTGCTACCAGTTGAATAGTCATCAGTTATCTCCTCGTCGAATGGTGAACGGCACAGCGGTCAACGTTGATACATCGATCAAAGCAGCGGAAGGGGCTTTTAAAAATACCGGATTTAGCGGCCTTACATCTATAATTTTAGATGTTAATGAATAAAGCCGCTACGTTAGTCGGTATATCCGCAAGCTCAACCAATAATTAACCATTTCGGCGCGCCACATTTTGCGTCGATTAAAAATTAGGCATTTCTTTCTGGGCCTGGGAA
>JBCDGN010000073.1:0-18916 GCA_038751255.1 Pseudomonadota bacterium | reverse complement strand
TGATCGTGACGTCTGCATCTGACATCCGCCGCAACCAGATCCCAGTGGAGACACCGACGATACCGGCCCCTGCGATAATTACCTGCTCTGGAATATCAACTCCCCCGCACTACCCACCTTTCAGAGCTTTTCTCTATTCCAATCGGGTTGCAAGCATTCACCTATCATCCCATCCACCTTCTGACAGGAGCTGCCGCTTCTTCAAGCGGTTGCGTGAGAATGTCGACAAGTGTTGGACCGTCATGGGCGATTGCTTTTTTCAAGCTGTCATTCAAGGTTGCGGGATCTTCGACGCGCCAACTTTTGACACCATAGGCTTCGGCGATGGTCGCATGATCGGTTCGCGAAAAGTCGACATTGTAATAGCGTGCGCCCTTGTCGGCTTTTTGGCTCGCCTTGATCCAACCGAAACTCGCGTTTGAAAAAACCACATAGGTGATGTTGGCGCCCGCCCGGCTGACGGTTTCCAACTCCCCGCAGGTGAACCCGAAGGAGCCATCGCCCATCATTGCCACGATTTTGGTGTCGGGGCTTCCGTACCAAGCCCCCAGGGCGGCGGAGAGCGCGTAGCCAAGGGCGCCATGGGCGCGGTTGGTGATGAAATGACGACCGGGCCTCGATTGCTGGTAATATGCCGAGGCATAGGGACAACTTGTGCCTGGATCGGAAATAAGGATGGCGTCTTCTGGAAGGGTCGATTGTAGCGCGGCAATCACACGTTCCGGTTTCATCGGGGTTTGTGCGCTTGCCGCCAGCGCATCGAATGCCGCGAATTTCCGCGCCTTCAGCTCTTCCACCGCGGCGGCACCGCCAAAAGTGTTTGTCCCTTGGTCGCGCGCGTCGAGCACTTGATTGACCTCGGCCAGGGCGAGCTTCAAATCGGCCACGACGCCGACCTCGGTAGGATAGTTGGCCCCGATCGCCATGGGATCACTGTCGAAATGTACAATGCGCGCCGTGCGTTTCGGGGCCTCCCATCGCGCCGTGGTGGTCGATCCCGCGCGGCAGCCCATGAAAATCACGAGATCGGCCGCTTCCATGATCTCCCAGGTCTGGTCTGTCCCACCGTTAGAGCCGACGACGCCAACCGCGTTGGGATGGGTGTCTGCGAGCGCACCTTGGCCCGAGATCGACGTTGCCACCGGAATGTCGAGCCGACGCGCGATCCGGTCAAGCTCAGCGCAAGCCCCTGAGATGACGACGCCGCCGCCGCAGACGATCAGCGGCGACTTTGCCGACAGGATGGCGTCCACGGCTGCTTCGACAGCTCCGGGGGCAGGGGCCGCCCGGTAAGCAGGGAAGCTACTGAGCGCGGGATCGGCCCAAATATCTTCCACGTCTACAGGATCGTATTGGATGTCATAGGGCAGACCGAGATGCGCGGCTCCGGGTCGGCCTGTGGTCATTGCCCGAAAAGCGGCTCGGACCATGCGCGGGATGTGACCGGCATGTTTGATGACCGTGTTCCATTTGGTCAGCGGTCGCATCAGCGCTTCCTGGTCCACCTCGGTCAGTGGGTATTTTCCATAGCTGCCGACGGAGATGTCCGAGGTGATGCAGAGAACGGCATAACTCGACTCGCTGGCCTCAATCAGTGCCGGCAGAATGTAGGTTGCCCCGCCGCCCGACGGCCCTTCACAGACACCGGGACGCCCGGTCACCCGCGCATAGGCATCCGCCATATAGCCGGCAGAGCGCTCATCGCGCGTCAGAACATGGGTAATGCCGTGGTCGCGTTGCAGGAGCGCATCGTAAAGCGGCAATGTCGTGTCCCCGCAAAGGCCAAAGATATGACGGACGCCATGGGCCTCTAGCATCCGGACCATCGCGTCTGCGCCCGTCATTGCATTTGACAAGGTTTGGTCCCCCACACTGCCTGTCACTAAGCTGTATACAGACCAAAACACAGCATTGCGTCTGGCGCAAGTCCTGCGCTATGGTGAGGCGCAAAGAAGAGGGGAACAGCTTGGCGTCACCTGCCGCTTCGGAATTCGATGGAGCCGTTAGCGCCTTGTATGTGCAATTGCGCGGCATGGCGGCAGCGTTCGAGTTCAAACCTGGCGAAAGGATCAATGAATCCGCCCTTTCGCGCAAACTTGGCGCGAGCCGAACGCCTTTGCGCGAAGCGCTCAATCGGCTTGTGGCAGAGGGTTTCATCGACTTTCAATCGGGTCATGGCTTTTTCTGCCGGGCGCTCACGCCGGACCGGATATTGAACCTTTATGAGGCGCGGATCGCGGTCGAATGCGAAGCGACCCGTCGCGCCGCGCTCCGCGCCAAGCCTGCCGAATTACAAGCGCTTGAAGACGGTTTGCACAACAGTGCCGCCGAGTATGCCGACTGCACGGATCCAATGCGTCTCTTAGAGCTAGATGAGGCGTTTCATTTGCAGCTCTGCATGGCCGCCGCGAACCCCGAACTCTTGCATATGTTAGAGACGATTTACGACAAGATCCGTTTTGTGCGGGCCGCGGATCTTCGGCAGCTTCGGGCTGCTGGACTGACCACAATCGAACGACACCGGGCGATCCTCGCGCTGGTCCGTGCAAGCGATGCAGCAGCCGCGGCGGAAGCCATGCGTTCCCACATCGAAGACCGCGCGCAGCACGCGACCGAGGCCGTTCGTCTGGCCTATGCTGACCTCTACGTGCCGGCCGGGCAGAGCACATGACAAAGCAGGGTGGCAAAACCGTATTCGGGGCGACGCTTGGAATACTTATGCTGAACACGCGTTTTCCGCGCATCCCCGGGGATATCGGCAACGCCGCGACCTGGCCTTTTCCAGTGCACTATAAACTTGTGCCCACGGCCACGCCGGACAATGTGGTGCGCCAAGATCCCAGTCCTCTACTGGAAGCTTTCATTGAGGCCGGGCAGGAGTTGGTCGATCTTGGATGCGATGGCATAGCCACCAATTGCGGGTTTTTGGTGCCTTTTCAGGACGCGCTGGTCGACGCGCTTGGTGTGCCGGTGGCGTCATCCTCTTTGCTTCAGGCGCCCCTGATTCAGCGCATTCTGCCCAAGGATCAGCGTCTGGGCATTCTGACCATTTCGTCGCAAACGCTTAATGCCGCCCATCTCGATGCCGCGGGCATCGATGCAGGAACTCCCATCGAAGGCACAGGTGCGCAATCCCACTTTACAACCCGGATCCTCGACGACGCGGCCGAGATCGATTTTGCTCAAGCGCGCGTGGACAATATCAACGCTGCGCAAAGGCTGGTTTCGGTTCATCCTCAGGTCGGGGCTATATTGCTTGAATGCACCAACATGGTGCCCTTCGCAGCCGATATTCGCCGGGCGACGGGCCGCCCTGTCTTCTCGATCTACAGCTATCTGTTGTGGTTCCAGGCCGCACTGATGCCCCGCCGTTTCCCGTCCGAGTTGGACGATAGTCGAGTGATCTGAGGAGGCGGCGGCGTGAGCGAACATCGTATTGTGCAGATGCGCGTACACGGCGTTTCAATCCCGACCTCTGCGGTCCATGCCCATGGCTCAGGCGATGTCGCGGGGATCAATATCGCGCTTTGCGAACTGGTCACGGCAAGCGGTTTGACGGGTTGGGGTGAGGCCTCACCCTGGCCCGTCTTTACCGGCACGCTTGATGGCAATGCGGCAGCGTTGAACACGCATCTACGTGCGCTGGCGATGGGGGCGGACCCGGTACAGGTAGAAACGATCATGACGGCGGCCGAGCGGACACTCGTTGGCCACTCAGAGGCGAAAGCGGCGCTCGAATGCGCGTTTCTCGACCTTTCAGGACAGATCGCGGGTCTTTCCATCGCGGAGCTTCTTGGCGGGCGACAGCGGGACGCCATTCCGCTCAGCTTTTCCGTTGCCAATCCTGATTTCGATGCGGATTTGCAAGATGTCGCCCGTCTTTGGGAAGAGGGCGTGCGGATCTTCAAACTCAAAACAGGCTTTGCCGATCACAAATTTGACCTCATGCGGCTGGAGCGTCTGCGTGGTATCTACGGCGCGGAGATGCGTTTGCGCATCGACTATAACCAGGGTCTCCCAGCCTATGATGCCATCCGCCACATTCGCGACCTTGAGGCCTTCCGCCCCGATTTTGTGGAACAGCCCGTAAGACAGGCCGAGCGTGAGGCGCTCGCAGAAATCACACGCGCGGTGGATGTGCCGATCATGGCCGACGAGAGCGTGTTTACCACAGGCGATGCGTTTCGCGGGGCAGCGATGCGGATTGCCGACATCTTTTCGCTCAAGACCGCCAAATCCGGGGGTATTCGCCGCTGTCTTGAAATCGCCGCCATCGCGCGCGCCGCTGGGATCGAGGTCTATGGCGGATGCATGTTCGAAAGCTCCATCGCCCATATGGCAGGCGCGCATCTATGCGCGGCATTGCCGGACCTGGAGCTGGGCTGCGAATTCTACATGTCGACCTATTACGCTCAAGAAGATCTGGCCGTGACACCATTTCCGGTATCGGGGGGGTATGTTCATTTGCCAGAGACGCCCGGTTTGGGCACTTCGCCAGACCCAGAGAGGCTGGCCCGCTACCGCACATTCCTTTTGGAGTGATGGGTCTTTGGTGTAGTGTGAAACACAGTCCCTCCGCAGGACGCCAAAAAGACTGTCCTCTTAAGGCATGACGATTTGAGTGACTTCCATCAATTTCTGGTGCTGAGCGATCTGCATCTCGGTGCTCAGGCCACTGCCCAGGGGCGCTGTCCAAACACAAGTTTTGTCCAAGTGCTCGACTATATTGAACAGCACCATTCCGAGGCTGAGGTGGTCTTCATCACTGGGGATTTGGTCGATAACGGCGTTGAGGCTGAATACGAGTTGCTCAGGGAGGCTTTGAGTGGTTTCCCGTTGCCCGTCCATCTGACGCTCGGCAACCACGATGACCCAAACGCGTTTCGAAGAGTGTTTGGCCCAAATTTGTCGTCTCGTTCAAAGGTCGAGTTGCAAAATGGTACGCCCTGCTACGTCCTCGACACCCATTTGGCCGGGCAGAATGCGGGGCGATTGGGCGCCTCTCAACTCGATTGGTTCAAGGAGCGATTGGCTGAGGACACACGCCCGGCATTTGTGTTCATGCATCATCCGCCAGGCCTGGTCGCTGTGCCCTCCTTTGATGCGATCGGCCTCACAGATCGTGATGCGTTGGGCCCAATTATCGATGCGGCACCCCAGATACGCGCGGCGTTTTTCGGGCATTGCCACATGCCGCTCTCAGGGCGATTTGGCCAGATGCCGGGATACTGCGTGTCATCAACCTTCGTCCAATTCAGACCAAGTTCAAAGAAGGTGAAATTCGGTTTGAATAAGACTGCGCCACCGGGCTTTGGGGTGGTTTTTCACACCCCCAGTTCGTTCATCTATCACGCGGTTGGTCTGCCTCAGTGATCTAGGGAACTTTGGGAATAATAGATAAATTGCCGAGTTCTTTCGATGTTTGGCTAGAGCGTCACTTCTGAAACGTGTTTGAGTGAAGGCCACAAGGCTTCATCCACGACACCGACAGATTTCGCAGGCTCTTGACGGGGCTGCCCCTTGAGATCGCGCCAAGGACGGGGTTTACCCAGTGGCGAGCACTTGCAAGACGGAGACCGCGCACATGACCGAAAACCTTCATCCCATGGCGCCGCATCACTTGCCGGTATTTATCGCAGGACCAGGCCAACCCGATGTGTTGTTTAATTTCACCGTCGCGTTGATGGTCTTTTTGGTCTTCCTGATCGGTGTTTTCTACATGCACCTTCACGCTGTGCCAGACCGGATGGCGCATAAGGCCAATAATGCCCAACTCCAGCTTATTGGCATTCTGACCCTGATCGCGCTTTTCACCCACAACAATATCTACTGGGTCGCCGCTTTGGTCTTGGCCGCCATCAATCTGCCCGATTTCGTGACACCGCTAAGCTCTATCGCGCGCAGTCTGCGCAAGCTTTCGGGGCGGGAAAACGATGAGGACGACGTCGTCAAACCAGAGGAAAAGGGGCGCGAGCATGCTTGAATTCACGCTTTGCTCGCTCTTCACGATCTTGCCCGACTATCTCTACCGGTACTTCGTTCAGGGCAAACGGATCGGCAAAGAAATCACGCTCTATTCAGTTTGGTACGAGTTGCGCTACGGCATCACCGGCTGCGCAATCCTGACGGTTTCACTGATCACAGTGATTTTCTACTATCACCCGTCGACGACCAACGTGACGAACTTCTTCCGCACGGTGACGATCCTGCCAGAGGCAGGCGGGCGCGTAACCGAGATCTTTGTGGAGAACGGGTCTCAGGTGACCGCGGGCGATCCACTGTTTCAGCTTGATGACAGCTCTGAACAAACCGCGGTGACCACGGCAGCAGCGCAGATCCGCGAGGTCGAAGCGTCAGAGGCTGTGGCTGCGGCCGACCTTGCGACGGCGCAGGGCCAAGTCAACCAGGCAGAAGGTGCCCTAGAGCAAGCCCAAGACGAACTCGACACGCGGCTAGAGCTTTTCAACCGGGGCTCCAACGCCGTCAGCGAACGGGATGTGGAGCGGTTGCAAAACACCGTGGCCGAACGCACCGGCGCACTTGAAGCGGCGCAATCGGCGCAGGAGGCGGTGCAGGCACGGATTGACACACTGATCCCGGCTCAGCGCGCGACCGCAGAAGCCGCCTTGGACCAAGCAGAGGCAGAGCTTTCCAAGAAAACCGTCTATGCGGGCACCACCGGCGAGGTCGAACAATTCGCCCTGCAGATCGGTGATTTCGTGAGCCCTGTCTTGCGCCCCGCGGGCATTTTGGTCCCCGATGAGGCCTATCGCGACCGTTTCCAGGCAGGCTTTGGCCAGATCTCTAGCCAGGTCATCAAACCCGGCATGGTGGGCGAGATCACCTGCGTCAGCCATCCCTTTGTCATCATCCCGATGGTCGTGGTTGATGTGCAGGAAGAGATTGCTGCAGGCCAGTTCCGTCCAGGCGACTTATTGGTCGATCTGCAAGACCGTGTCCGTCCCGGCACCTTGCTGGTCACCATGGAGCCGCTTTTTCCCGGAGATGCGGATCGTGTTCCGCCAGGCAGCCGTTGCGCTGCAAATGTCTACACCAACAATCATGATAAGCTGCAAGATCCCGAAATCGGGACAATCCAGTATCTTTGGCTGCATTTGGTCGATACCGTGGGCCTTATGCATGCGTTGATCTTGCGGATCCAAGCGCTGCTCTTGCCGGTGCAGACTTTGGTGTTCACCGGCCATTGAAGGTCGGGGAGACACGGGTGAAAGAGATCGTCGAAGCGCTGAAAGGACTGGCACAATTCGTCACTCTAGCAGTTACGGCGATCGCCTTAGCGACGCTGGTCTTTGCGCCGGAATATTTCGCAGCGCGTCTGGCGAATGTGCTCCAGGCGTTGGACCGCGAAGATATCAGTGCCAAGATTAAGTTGCCGTTGTTAGAGGCCGAACTGGCCCGGCTGGGTGAAGAGGTCACGAAGGGCGATGAGAAACTCTTGGCGCAGGCGGAGGCTATGGCCGCGACGGGTGGGCGCGTCTCTGAAAGTGTCGTGCTCTCTGAAAAAGGCAGCTGGGCGGTTCTCAGTCTGAGTGACACAGATCTTCGGGCGGTCCGGCGCGCGGCCGCGACACTGCAAAGTGAGGGCTTCGAGACAACTATCCTGCAGGTTGGCGCAGATTTCCAAGCGGTTGCGCTTTTCGATGATCGCGTGGCGGCTGAAACCGGCGCGGCAGTGATCGAGGCGCTGCAACTCTCGCCTGTGCCGCCTTATGTGAGATCCTTCGCGGTTTGGTGTGCGAACCGAGTGTCTTCCACAGACTATCCAGGTGTCGAGCGCTGTACTTCGACCTAGGCCAGCGCTGTTTCGAAAACGTCCGATCATTCCGTCTCAGACCGCTGCGCGATTTGACGGGCCCGCCAGATCACAAAACCAATCGACATAATTGACAGTGCCGAACTGAGAAACATGATCCACAAAAGCGGCTCGGGCCCTTTCGCAGGCGATAGGACAGCGCCTGCCAGCGCTGATAACGCTGCCCCGCCGCCAATCATCATGGCGCCACCCACGCCTGAGGCGGTTCCAGCAAGGTGCGGGCGCACAGACAGCATGCCCGCCGTGGCGTTGGGCAAAACCATACCATTGCCCAGACCCACAAAGATCGCAAAGCCAAAGAAACTCCAAACCGTGCCCGCGCCGCTGTGGAAAGTGATCAAGGCCAGGCCAAGCCCGACCGTGGTTGCCAGAGCACCGACCATGATCATGAAGTTGACACCAAAGCGGGTCGAATAACGACCGGAGATCCCGTTTCCGGTCATATAGCCCAGGGCAGGGGCGCCGAGCACCAAACCAAGGGTGCCGGGGCTCAATCCAAAGACGATAGAGCCCACGAAAGGCGCACCGCCGAGATAAGAGAAGAAAGACCCCGCTGAGAACATCGTCGCGAAGCAATAACCCCAAAATCGCGGGCTGCGGAACAACTCTGGCAAGTCCTCGAAATGGTTGTCAGAGCCCGGCTGTTTCTGAGGCGCTGTCTCGCCCAAATCGCGCCAACACAGCGCCAGCGTGAGAAGACCGAGCAAGAAGAGCAGGACGAAAGTCGACTGCCATCCGAAGACCTGATCCAAAACGCCGCCCAGCATTGGTGCCAAGAAAGGCACCAAGGCCATCCCCATGGTAACATAGCCGATCATAGAGGCAGCTTCCGCTTCGGGGACCAAGTCGCGCACGATGGCGCGCCCCAGCACCAGCCCAACGACGACCACCGATTGCAACATTCGGAAAAGAAGGAAAATCTCCACATTTGGTGCAATCACAACGCCAAGCGTGAACAGACAGAAGAGCGCGATGGCGTAGAGCACCACTGACCGCCGCCCAAAGCGATCCGAAAGAGGCCCGATGAACAGCTGCAAGACTGCATTTGTGGCCAGATAAAGCGTCACCGCAAGCTGCATGACACGGTAGTCGGTGTTGTAGTGGACCGCCATTGCGGGCAGCGAGGGTAGAAACAGGTTCATCGACGCCGCTGAAAGTCCAGCGAGGATCACAAGTGTCAGAATATGCGGCGGTGTCGACCGGTCCAGGAATTGAACCGTTGGTTTTTCGGACATGAGGATGCCCTATTGGCTCTTGGTTTGTCTGTCTAGAGACCTGATTAGGAGCCAAGATAATTTGCTAATTTGCAGTTCGCATCAGGGCGATTATCAGAGGTTTGCAAATATCCTGTTTCGCGCTTTCTCGCGACCTCATCACTCGGTACACTAACCTTGACACAAAAGAGGCATGCGCGATGAAAGACATTTTGCAGGAGCTTGAAGCCCGGCGTGAGGCCGCGCGGCTCGGGGGCGGCGAAAGACGGATCAACGCGCAGCACCAAAAGGGCAAGCTGACCGCGCGAGAGCGGTTGGAGCTTTTGCTTGATGAGGACTCATTCGAGGAGTTCGACATGTTCATTGCCCATCGCTGCACCGAGTTTGGCATGGCTGCTGACAGGCCAGCGGGCGATGGCGTCGTGACCGGTTGGGGCACAATCAATGGCCGCCAGGTCTATGTGTTTAGCCAAGACTTCACCGTGCTCGGCGGCTCTGTATCCGAGACCCATGCCCAGAAAATCTGCAAAATCATGGATATGGCCATGCAGAACGGCGCCCCGGTCATCGGGCTCAACGACAGCGGCGGCGCGCGCATCCAAGAAGGCGTTGATAGTCTTGCAGCTTATGGCGAAGTGTTCATGCGAAACATCGAGGCCTCGGGCGTGATCCCGCAGATCAGTGTGATCATGGGCCCTTGTGCGGGCGGGGCGGTGTACTCACCTGCGATGACCGATTTCATCTTCATGGTCCGCGACACCTCTTACATGTTTGTCACCGGACCGGATGTGGTGAAAACGGTCACCAACGAAGTTGTCACCGCCGAAGAACTGGGGGGCGCAGGCACCCATACCAAAAAATCCTCGGTCGCTGATGGTGCCTTCGACAATGATGTTGACGCGCTCATCGAGATCCGGCGCCTGTTCGATTTCCTACCTCTGAACAACCGCGACAAGCCCCCCGTGCGTCCGTTTTTTGATGATCCATCGCGCGTGGATCCCAGCCTCGATACGCTGGTCCCAGACAATCCCAACACGCCTTACGATATGAAAGAACTGATCTTGAAGACCGCCGATGAGGGCGACTTTTATGAGATTCAGGAAGACTACGCGAAAAACATGATCACCGGGTTCATCCGGCTTGAAGGCCAAACCGTAGGTGTGGTCGCGAACCAACCAATGATCTTGGCCGGTTGTGTCGATATCGATAGCTCGCGCAAGGCTGCGCGTTTCGTCCGCTTCTGTGACTGTTTCGAAATTCCTATCCTCACCTTTGTCGATGTGCCGGGTTTTCTGCCGGGAACCGCTCAGGAATATGGCGGTGTGATCAAACACGGCGCCAAGCTGCTCTTTGCCTTTGGAGAAGCCACGGTGCCGAAAGTCACTGTGATCACGCGCAAAGCCTACGGCGGGGCCTATGACGTGATGAGTTCCAAGCATTTGCGCGGCGACTTCAACTATGCTTGGCCGACAGCAGAGATCGCGGTGATGGGCGCGAAGGGCGCGACAGAAATTCTCTACCGATCAGAACTCGGCGACGCCGAAAAAATCGCGACACGCACGAAAGACTATGAAGACCGATTCGCCAATCCCTTCGTGGCTGCGGAGCGCGGTTTCATCGATGAGGTGATCATGCCGCAATCCACCCGTCGCCGGGTGGCCCGCGCTTTTGCCAGCTTGCGCAACAAGAAAGCTTCCTCGCCGTGGAAGAAACACGACAATATCCCGCTCTGAACAATCCTTGATCTAAGAAACGCCTGCTTTCGTAATGCCCGATTTCCACTTGCTTTCCGCCGCGCCGAGCCCGGTTGCCCCCTATAGCCATGCTGTGGAAGCCGATGGTTGGGTGCTGCTAACGGGTCAGATGCCAAATCATCCCAGCGATCCCGACTTTCCGCTGCCCGAAGGGATTATCGCGCAGACCCGTCAAGTTATGGAAAACTTACAGATCGTCTTGGCAGAGGTGCAACTCGATCTGTCTCATGTGTTGCAATGCCGCTGTTACCTCACCCATTTTGAGCGTGACTACGCAGATTTCAATGAGACTTATCAGAGCTTCTTCCCAGCCTATCGCCGCCCGGCACGGACGACGATCGGGGTCACCGCACTGGCATTAGAGGCCCTTGTCGAGATCGACATGGTGGCCAAACGCCCATGAGCCGCAATGCCTTGCATATGATCCGTGATGGCGATGTCCTAATCTTGTCGCGTCGGCCTGGATTGAGGGCTGCTGGGCCAGGGGTTTGGGCAGAGACGCGCCTGCCGTTGGGGTTGCGCGCGAGTACGCTGGCACATGAGGTGCGCAAAGACGTTTGGCGCGCACTGCGGTCCCTGCGGGGTCTGCTGCCAGTTGTTCAGATTTGGCCCTGTCAGGAGGCACCGGGGCTACGTGTGCGCGCTGGTGGGATGGTCACGCCATCACCGCCGGTAGTTTTGCAGACCAAGCTCCAAGCGGTGCTAAACGATCGGGACATCCGCGCGCGATGGATCGCACATGCGCGGAGGCACCCATCATGACAACATCCCGTTTCGTCAAAATTCCCTCTGTTTTTAAGCAAGTATTCGACCTGCCCAACAAAATCGTCTCATCGACGGCATTGACGAAACCCCTCTATGGCTCTGATGATGGGGGTCTCAAAGCTGAAAGGAGAGTTCCATGTCTATTTTCTATAAACTTCTCATTGTGCTTGGTTTGGTCACCCTCATCGCTGGTTGCGCGCAAGAGGAGCCTGAAGAGATCATCATCGTGGAGCCAGAGCCAGAGTTCACCGGTAAGCTTTAACAGCCGACAAGCTGGTCGCGCTCCTTTGGTCAGGGGCGCGCGGCCATGCTGAAACATCGCGGATTTCCAGGTCGTCTGCCTGGCACGGACTACCAATTCGTCATACGACGACCCAATCCAAAGGGGGTGACACCCCTGGTGGCGCGAAAGCGTTACGCGGACCGAAAACACAAAGACAAGGCCGCCGACGCGGGCTTTATGGCGGCGCTCTGGGCTCATTTCGGTGAAGAGGAGTTCGTTCGGGGCAACTTGGATGCTGGGCGTTTGTCGTGGTTGTTCGAGCGGGAAGTGATCCCTGCCGAGGACCCATTTGATCCCGAAAGCTACGAATCACTGCTTCGCATTGATCGACAAAAAGCGGAGATTTCCTTTCCAGCGGCGTTCCTGTCCGGCGAGGGGGCGCCTTTAGGCCGATGAATGGGCGAGGTGATCCTCAGTTGGTGCGGCGAAGCTTCGCCACTAAGCAAAATCTGCCGAACAGCGAATTGATTTATATCGACGACCTAATAGAGACAGCGTCAGAACATGGTTTCAGCGCTGTACTGAAGCCGCTTGTGAGTTTTGCTAAGTCATCTTCTGCTTCGTGCGACCCGGGCCAGTGTGTCCGGGCTTTTTTTTCCACCGTTGCCACACGCCAAGGCCTTCACTGGGGAAGCTATTTCGCCGCGCCAGAGCTCTTGGCGATCCCCATCGATGTCGGCCTGACTGCCAAACGCCAAGAGGACTACACATGTTCAAGAAGCTCCTGATCGCCAATCGGGGCGAGATAGCATGCCGTGTCATCAAGACTGCGCGGAAGATGGGCATCGCCACTGTTGCAGTGTACTCTGATGCAGATGCCCAGGCGTTACATGTGAAAATGGCGGATGAGGCGATCCATATCGGGCCGCCGCCCGCAAACCAATCCTATATCGTGATCGATAAGATCATGGAGGCGATCAAGCAAAGCGGTGCCGAGGCGGTCCATCCGGGCTATGGCTTTTTGTCAGAGAACCCTAAATTCGCCGAGGCGTTGGAAACCGCTGGCATTGCCTTTGTCGGGCCGCCCAAAGGCGCAATCGAGAGCATGGGGGACAAGATCACCTCCAAGAAGATCGCTCAAGACGCCAATGTGAGCACCGTACCGGGTTATATGGGGTTGATTGAGGATGCCGATGATGCGGTGAAGATCAGTGCTGAAATTGGCTATCCGGTAATGATCAAAGCCTCTGCTGGCGGCGGCGGGAAAGGCATGCGGATAGCCTGGAATGAGGACGAAGCGCGCGAAGGTTTCCAATCCTCTAAGAATGAAGCGGCCAGCAGCTTTGGCGATGATCGGATCTTTATCGAAAAATTTGTCACGCAGCCGCGACATATTGAGATCCAGGTGCTCGCCGACGCCCATGGCAATGCGATTTATCTGGGTGAGCGGGAATGTTCCATCCAACGCCGCAATCAAAAGGTTATCGAAGAAGCTCCGTCGCCCTTCCTGGATGAGGCAACCCGCAAGGCAATGGGAGAGCAAGCGGTCGCATTGGCAAAGGCGGTTGGCTATACCAGCGCTGGGACGGTGGAATTCATCGTCGATGGTGACAAGAACTTCTATTTCCTTGAGATGAACACCCGACTTCAGGTGGAGCATCCGGTGACGGAGTTGATCACGGGTGTCGATCTGGTTGAGCAAATGATCCGTGTGGCCAATGGTGAGCCTCTCAAGCTACGCCAAGACGATGTGACGCTCACCGGCTGGGCCTTGGAAAGCCGCCTCTATGCCGAAGACCCCTATCGCAATTTCTTACCTTCGATAGGGCGTCTGACAAGATATCGTCCCCCGAGTGAGACCGAAGCTTACGCGCCAGGAACTGCTCCGAGTGCTGCCGGAGAAACCGTGCTGCGCAATGATACCGGTGTCTATGAGGGCGGTGAGATCAGTATGTATTACGATCCGATGATCGCGAAACTCTGCACATGGGCGCCGGATCGGGATCGTGCGATTGAGGCGATGCGTGCCGCGCTAGATGGGTTCGAAGTTGAGGGCATCGGTCACAATTTACCCTTCCTATCCGCGGTATATGACCATCCCCGCTTTGTCTCGGGCGAGATCACTACAGCCTTCATCGCCGAAGAATATCCAGATGGTTTCCAAGGTGTCACGTTAGAAGCGGCAGAACTCGATAAAGTCGTGGCGGCTGTCGCGGCGCTTTACCGGGTCGATGAGATCCGGCGCGCCCGCATCTCGGGGCGTATGGACAATCATGAACGCATGGTCGGGCGCAACTTTGTCGTTCTGGCGGCCGGTCGAAAGATCCCAGTCGCGATTGACGCTGATCCCGAAGGCTCGACAGTCATATTGACAGAAACCAGCACCAGCTATCGCGTGGCAAGTGACTGGACCCCAGGGGACAGTCTGGCGCGATTTGAGGTCGACGGCACCCCGTTGGTTTTGAAGGTTGACCAATCTACTGGCGGTTATCGGATCCGAACCCGTGGTGCAGATCTGATCCTTCGTATCTATACGCCGCGCCAGGCAGAACTCGCCGCAATTATGCCGGAAAAGCTGCCTCCGGATACTTCAAAGATGCTGCTTTGCCCCATGCCGGGGCTGATTGTGAAGATCAATGTTGCCGTTGGCGAAGAGGTCCAGGAAGGCCAAGCTCTCTGCACCGTCGAGGCGATGAAGATGGAAAACATTCTCCGCGCCGAAAAGAAAGGCGTGGTCGCCAAAATCAACGCCGGCGCCGGTGACAGTTTGGCGGTGGACGACGTTATTTTGGAGTTTGAATGAGATGGGTCGGCGCAATCAACCTGCTATGACCCGTGTGCCGTATTACCCCGAGCCCGCGCTGGCAGCACTGCGATCACGAATTTCCTGTCGGCGCAGCGGCATTTTGTCGATACTGCGAGAGATTTCCCGCACCGACCAGGGCGCGGGTTTGCGCAGCTCTACCCGGCCATCTTTTCCGATCAAAGCAAGCTGGAACCCGCGCGGTCGGAGTTGCTGGCGGATGTCGCTGCGCGCATCAGGATCGGTGTCGACCAAAACCACTACGTCACGGTCCAGCAGGGCCGCTTGGTCGGCTTCCAACAATTCCATCTGTTTGATAAAGCGCGGATCATTGGGCGTGTCCGCAAAGACAACGACCGGTCTTGCCGTCCATAAAAACGGCTCAAGACTGTCAGCCTCGGTCACCAGACTCTGTGTGTCATCGGCGGGCGCGAATTCTGCCCAACTGGCAAAAGCAAACACCGCCAGCAAGAGCATCACGCGCATTGGTATCATTGGAACCCTCATCGGTTCAGATATAGGCGGCGCTTCACAGAAGGCGAAGACCCAAAGGGCTGCGGTTCACAGGTTTTTTTATCCGCCCAGCCCATTGCGTCGCGTCAATGATTGGCAATCGCTTATGCCAAAAGCTCTCTCGATCAACCCAAGGATGGCCGCCCATGAGCGATGATCTGGAAGACTGGAAAACCCGCGCCGAAAAAGAACTGCGCGGCCGACCGCTAGAGGACTTGACCTGGACCACGCTCGAAGGGATCGACGTCAAACCGCTCTATACTGAGGCCGATTTGGAGCCGCTCCACCACCTTGGCAGTTTGCCAGGGACAGCCCCCTTCACGCGAGGGGTCAGATCAACAATGTATGCGGGTCGCCCCTGGACCATTCGCCAATATGCCGGGTTTTCCACGGCCGAAGAAAGCAATGCTTTTTACCGCAAAGCGCTTGATGCTGGGCAGCAGGGCGTGTCAGTCGCCTTCGATTTGGCAACCCATCGAGGCTATGACAGCGACCACGAACGTGTTTTGGGCGATGTTGGAAAAGCGGGCGTGGCAATCGACAGCGTTGAGGATATGAAAATCCTCTTCAATGGCATCCCGCTCGACAAAGTCTCGGTTTCCATGACCATGAACGGTGCTGTGATCCCGATCTTGGCAAATTTCATCGTCACCGGAGAAGAGCAGGGCCACGATAAATCGCTGCTTTCAGGCACGATCCAAAACGACATCCTGAAAGAGTTTATGGTGCGCAACACCTATATTTATCCGCCGGAGCCCTCCATGCGGATCATCGCCGACATCATCGAATACACCGCCGCCGAGATGCCCAAGTTCAATTCGATCTCCATCTCGGGCTACCATATGCAAGAGGCTGGTGCGAATTTGGTGCAAGAACTCGCCTTCACCTTGGCTGATGGGCGGGAATATGTCCGCGCTGCTATCGCGCGCGGCATGGATGTGGACGCTTTCGCAGGGCGCCTGTCTTTCTTCTTTGCGATCGGCATGAATTTTTTCATGGAGTCGGCACAGCTGCGTGCGGCGCGGTTGCTGTGGCACCGGATCATGACGGAGTTCGGGGCAAAAGACCCCCGGTCGAAAATGCTGCGCACCCATTGTCAAACCTCAGGCGTGAGCTTGCAGGAACAGGACCCCTACAACAATGTGGTGCGGACCGCGTATGAGGCGATGAGTGCGGTGCTCGGTGGAACGCAATCGTTGCACACAAACGCCTTGGACGAAGCTATTGCGTTGCCGACAGAATTCGCGGCGCGGATCGCGCGAAACACGCAGTTGATCCTTCAAGAAGAAACCGGAGTGACAAAGGTCGTCGACCCACTCGCCGGGTCTTACTATGTCGAGGCGCTCACGGCGGAGCTTGCCGATAGTGCTTGGGCACTGATCGAAGAGGTTGAAGCTTTGGGAGGCATGACTGAGGCGGTTGCGTCTGGCATGCCGAAGCTGCGGATTGAAGAAACCGCAGCGCAACGTCAGGCCAAGATCGATCGCGGCGAGGAAGTGATCGTGGGCGTCAACAAATACCGCAAGGACAAAGAAGACCCCATCGAGATCTTAGAGATCGACAATGCCGCGGTGCGCGAGGCTCAAGTTATGCGGCTCGCCGACATTCGCAAGACCCGAGATGAGGCGGCAATGCAGCGCGCGCTAAAAGCGTTGGAAGATCGCGCGCGCGATGGTGGAAATTTATTGGAAGCAGCCGTTGAGGCCGCGCGGATGCGGGCCAGTGTCGGAGAGATTTCGATGGCGATGGAAAAGGTTTTTGGACGGCATCGGGCAGAAGTGAAGACGCTCGCAGGCGTCTATGGCGCTGCCTATGAAGGCGATGATGGCTTTGCGGCGATCCAAAGAGACATTGAGAGTTTCGCTGAATCCGAAGGACGGCGCCCCCGGATGCTGGTGGTGAAGATGGGTCAGGACGGGCATGATCGCGGAGCAAAAGTGATTGCGACCGCCTTTGCCGATATTGGATTTGATGTGGATGTGGGACCGCTCTTTCAGACCCCTATGGAAGCCGCACAGGATGCCATCGACAATGATGTGCACGTTGTCGGAATCTCATCGCAGGCTGCGGGGCATAAGACTCTGGCGCCTCAACTAATTGACGCGCTCAGATCGCAAGGAGCAGAAGATATCATCGTGATTTGCGGTGGCGTAATCCCACCACAGGACTATGAGTTTCTTCAGGCCGCAGGCGTCAAAGCGATTTTTGGGCCAGGCACGAACATCCCCGAGGCCGCACGGCAGATCTTATCGATTATCCGCGACATGCGCACCGGCGCTGCCGCTGAGTAATCGGCTCTTGCTCCGGCGCTAAGAGCCGTTAAGCAGGCGCCTATGTCTATATGGTCGCGCATTGCCGACGCACTTTCTTCTTTGGCCCAGGGAGAGTCTCTGGCCCAGGTCTTTGAACGCCTGCGCACACCACCGGAAAAAAGCGTGGGTTTCACAATCGCAGTGATCGCCTTGGGCGCAAAGATGGCCAAAGCAGACGGTCGCGTGACCAGAGATGAAGTCGCCGCATTTCGAGAGGTCTTTGATATTCCACCCGCAGCAGAGGCTTCTGCTGCAAAAGTGTTTAATCTCGCCCGGCAGGATGTGGCGGGTTTTGATGAATATGCGCGACGCATCTCATCAATGTTTGGGACAGGTCACGATATTCTCAAAGACCTCCTTGAGGGTCTGTTTCACATCGCTATGGCGGACGGGACTTACCACCCTGATGAAGATGTATTTCTTCAAAATGTGGCTGATATTTTCGGTCTCGCTGACCTAGATTTCCGAAAGCTCCGCGCGCGATTTGTGCCAAATGTAGCGCCGGATCCGTACGAGGTTCTTGGGGCATCACCGAGCATGCCGCTTCCTGAGATACGCAAGCTTTGGCATGATCTGGTGCTTGAAACGCATCCTGATCGGCTGGCGGCAAGGGGTGTTCCCGATGAGGCACGTCGTCTCGCTGAAGCCAGATTGATCGCGGTCAATAAAGCTTGGCACTCAATTCAAGAGGCGCAAAAGCCAGAAGGCTAATCACTGAACTCCTGCTGCCTAGAAAAACATGCAGTCGCCTTGCTCTGAGTCAGTATGATCGAGTGTCGGAGCTATCCTGGGAAGTGTTTGGTAACCCAAAGACAATGCAACCCGTGTCTCTTCTAGCAAGGCAACATAAACGGAATTCGGTGGGGTGTTCTCATCAGACAAATTCCCGTTTACGGCCAGGTCGTCTTGCACCGCAGCGACATCTCGCAGAAGCTGCGCGATGCGATCGAGCCCTTGCAGCTCACGCATGCTATTCACATCGATACTTAGTCCGCTCGCTCCGCAGCTTTGCGGGGCTTCCCCAGAAATCAGACCTCCGATAACACTTTGAATCCGTTCACAATCAAGTGCGAGACCAGACAACAGATTACTGGTGTTAATCGCCAAGTTTTTTCCCATACTCTCTCACCCCGATGGCCACCACCCCAGGATGGCCTTGTTTCTTTATCCGTTCAAAGTCGCCCTACGACTGCTTCGATACATTTGCGCAGATCCGCAGGTTCAAACGGTTTCTTTAGAAAGTTGTTCATGCCCAGTTTTTTGCCCATCTCGATCAGTTGCTTGTCCGCACGTCCTGTGATGAGGATAAAACCCGTTCCTTTGGTCTTTGCTTGTGCCCTTAAGGTTTGTAGCAACTGCAACCCATCCATGCCGGGCATATTATAATCTGAGATTACCAGATGAACCGGCGATGCGGACATAGATTGCAACGCTTCTGTTCCACCCGGTGCGTGGCTTACGGATCTTATGCCAAAGGCTTCAAGCGCTTGGACAATTA
>JBCDGN010000072.1:0-19777 GCA_038751255.1 Pseudomonadota bacterium | reverse complement strand
TGCACCAAGGGCTGGTCTGGTATGAGCGTACCTTTGGCGATTTAGCCGCCCTCCGCAATGAGTGCTCGGGCCTCAAGCCATATCGGGTCATTTTCGTCCAAGCAGCTCCGCTCGCCGTTTGCGTGAGACACCAGCATTTTGGCTGCGAAGTCTGCGGGCGTCTTGCTTGGCCGGGCCATAATTTCCGCCTCTATCGCATCGATTTTTACCCAGAATTGTCCGTCCAGAAGCGAGTGCATCGCAATTCAAGGAGGCTTCAGGGCTCTTCGCGCCAATAGCGGTTCTTTTCGTCATTGGAGGGCTCTTTGATAATGGCGTGGTTGGCGTTCTCGGTGGCGAAGACCATCTCGCCTGTACACGACGGTGCGCGACTATGTCCGGCCGCGTCGGCAGGTCCGCAAGGAAGTCTTTGTGCCGCTGGCTCATCCTCCCGGCCATGCACAGGCGGACTTTGGTGAAGGTGCGTTATAGTCGCGCCATCGGTCCGAGCGCCAATAACGCACGTGGTGTTGGGCAGCGTCGCGCAGAAGGTCCGGTTCTTCGTGATGGACCTCCCGCAAAGCGACGCGGTCTTCGTCAAAGCCTACCACGCCGAGACGGCCGAGGCGTTCTGCGACGGGCATGTCGAGGCCTTCGATTTCTTCGGCGGCATCCCGCTTTCGATCCTCTACGACAACACCCGACTGGCTGTGGCGCAGATTCTCGGCGATGGAACCCGCAAGCGCAGCCACCTCTTTGCTTCGCTGCAATGCCATTACGTATTCGAGGACAGGTTCTGACGGGGCAAGGGGAATGAGTGAGCCATCAGGTCGCCATGCGTTCGAGAACGATGGCGAACGGCAATGTCGAGGGAATGGTCGGCTTCACCCGGCGGACGTTCATGGTGCCGATCCCGCATGCGCGCGACATCGACGAATTGAACGCCCTGTTGCACGAGCGCTGCGAGGCGCGTCTGCAGGCAGTGCTGCGTGGTGCCGACGGTGCGATCGCCGACCGGCTCGAGAAGGACAAAGCGACGTTCATGGAGCTGCCCGCGGTTTCCTTCGATGCCTGCGATCAGCGGTCGGGCCGTGTCTCCAGCCAGGCGCTCGTGCAGTACCGGAACAATGACTATTCCGTGCCGGTGGCCTGCCCAACCCTTGGAGCTTCTAACGACCGCCGGCATGTGAAAGAGATGCCGCTCTAGCTCTGCACCGGTCATGCCGCGGCCTCCATCGGACTGATTTGGCCTATGAAACCAGCCTGATCTTCGGAGCGCATGACCTCGAAGCTGGCCAGGCAATAGGCCTTAAGTTCCGCCCGAGATGCGTAACTCGCCCAGAACCGGGCATCGTCTAGCGGATTGAGGAAAGTGGGGCTTGGTCCGCCGGCGTGTTTGATCGCCTCAAATTCTACGGTCTCGACGGCCTCAGTGGGCAACGCCATATCCTCCGATCCGTCGGAACTTCGCTCCCCGCTTCCGAGGCAGGAATTCAGATCGGGCAGTGGCCTCGCTTGTCCATTGGTATTCGGTTTCGTTCTTCCACAGCGCCAGCATCAGCACGGTGATCTTGCGGGCGCTTGCGAACGCCCTTTGCGGAACCCGCGCCGCTCGCTGATCCCAAGGAACCGGACGTTGCGGCGGGCTTCTTGCGAGCTTCATCAACCAATAAGGCGTTTGCGTTAGTTGCTGAGCCAAGCTGCAATCTCTACCCCATCCCCAGTGACGTTGATGGACTGAGTTGGCCCAAGGATAGTGTTAGCATCCTGTTCGAACCCATCATCCAAAACATATCTCACGTGCATTGAATGGGGCCGGAAATACCCGCCGATCGCGCAGAACTGGCGCCGGGCTTGGGAAAACGTCGTCCCGTTCTTCGCCGTTCCTGAAGCCGTCACGAGGATCAATTACACCACGAACGCGATTGAAGCCTCGAATTCCAAGCTCAGGCGGGCCGTCAGAACCCGAGGCCACTTTCCAAATGACGACGCGGCGATGAAGCGGCTATACCGCGTTCTCAGCAACGCGTCCGAGGACCAGAAACGGCCGCCGCGCGAATGGGTCGAGGCGAAAAACCAGTTCGCCATTCTCTTCGAAGAACGCTTTCAGAGCGTCTAAATGAAACCGGCCCGAGCACAGAATTCTGGATAGTCTCTCGCAGGGTGCGCGCTGCTGACTCCAATGCTCCTTAATGCTCTCGTTTATTTCGAGCACGTGCTCGCCGAGCGACTTGCGCAGACCCGGATCATCTGATGCGCGTGCAAGGCCACGAAAAAGCGATCCAAAACACCGGCATCCGCCAGCGGCGCATCCTTGTATAGACCGTATGCCAATTTCCGAGCCTGGGCGGCAGGGCGCGCCATTTGCAACCATTCTCAGCGCCAAACAGGATGGCGTTTATGATTGTCAGGTTGGAAACCCGCACGTTGCCGCGCTGAACTGGGAGATGCGGCGCGATCAGAACGCACTGCTCTTCTGGCAATTCATTCATAACAGATAGATAGCAAAAATCACACCGTACCGGCAGTGGTAACACGTTCTAAATAGAGTGAGCGCTGATGGATCCACACGCCGAAGCTTTTGATTGTGGTAACCTTTTTGATCTATCGCTCAAGACTGACCCCTGATGAAAGGCTTGTAGCATGCCAGCAAAGCATCCGTCCTATCCTTATATTGAACCCGATGCAGCGCTCGTTACACCGTTAGAGATTGAGGTTTTGGCGGACCGGAACGCAAACGATTGGGGTTTCAGAAATGGCAAATCGTTGGATGAAGTGTGCAAGATTGCCGGCGTCGATATCGAGTACTCTCATCACCCCAATGAGATCATGTTAGAGGTATCTCTTGAATGCCAGCCGATTATCTGGTTGCCGCGCAATGGACGCAAGCGCGACGACCGCGTCACGATTGCGACCGCACTCGGGCACTGGTCACTGCATGTCGACAATACCCGCGACGCAAACCAAGGCTGCGGAGTCCAAGCTCTGTACGAACCTTATTCCGATGAAGCGCTAAAAGAAGCGGTGGCATATGGCATGGCTTTTCTCATGCCAAAAGGTGAGTTTGTGGATGCTTGGTATAAGGGGCGCTCCCAAGAGGCCTCCGATCGCTTCGATGTGCCGACAAAGATCACCTATTTGCGTGCGGAAAACCTTGAGTTGGGCGGCACGATCTAGATCAATGCTCAAAAGACAGCGGAGGGAGATTACCCTCCGGCGAAAGGTCAGGCGACTTGGGCGCCCGGGCCGAAAGTCATCCTCTATACGCCTAATCGGCAGCCTTTAGCTCACCTCCGGAAAGGACGCTAGCTCAGTTGCAGACGGACTTCGCTTTGAAGGCTATAAGATGCGCAGCTCACAGCCGCCGAGATCGCGCTATATCTTGCGACTTCATGACGAACAGTAACCCACCGCCCTGTTTTTATCTTGCGCGACCTTCGCCGAGATCTAGGGGTCGAGATTGGCGGACCGAGCTTAGAAAAGTGGGCGACAGAGGGCTACGCCAAGGTCGCGTAGTCCGTTTTTCTCCAACTGACGCCTTTGCAACGCGCTACCGTCATCCCGAAATAGATCTTGGGCTAAGGATTGGCCGAAACTGCCGAAATGTCGGAGAATCTTACAGTCGAATCCGTCAAGAAATTATGGGGTCGATGGCGCCAGAACCTGATGGCGCTCGGGTCCGCAACAACCAAGGGAGTGGTGGCGCCGCTCGCACCTGATATCATTTCGGTGCCGAGGTTTTACGCCAAGCGGCTTTAGGAGCGAGGCATCCCAGCTATCCGCAATCTGCGCCTCAACGATGTACGATTGGATTTGGTCGCCTTGGTCCATGCCCAAGGGGAAGACCGCGACTGCAAGTCCTTTGCCAATTACAATGCAATTGACAAGTTGTCGCTTCGCATTGGTCAGTTCGGGGCTTGTCCAGCGCTTTGAGCGGACGATGCGAGGCGTCGTTCTCCATCTTGCTTGAGATTGTGGGAAGCTGCATTTCAAGCGTTCAAGACTTGCGCTTTGCGCGATCCAAATTGGACAGAATCGCGTTCCCACCGCTTAGACAAGGGCCAAAGATCGCGGTGCAGTGTGGTGAAAGTTGACAAGGGCCCCGTCGCTGACTGGTCGTACATGGCCGCATCCGGGAATAGGCTCAAGCAGCGATTTAGAAAGCGCTGGCGTCACCCTTGTGAGCTTGATGGCAGATGTCAGCGGCGATTGACAGTTTAGACTCATCCAGCCCGTGCAGGTTTCGAGGCCATCCAGCGCTAAGACGCCGGGGAAACCAAGGCAGATCTCTGGGGATCGCTCTGTTGAGATTTGTCATAAATTTGCGTGCCAGTTCGCGGGCTCTGCTCTTTGATTTTACTCGCCTTTGCAGCCGATCGATCGCACTCGCAGAAATCATCCGGGGATCGGTCCCAGCAAAATAAAACTGCCTACTTTTATTTACATTGAAAATGTCAGAAAAAGTTGACATACTTCTCTGTATTCTCAGGAACTGAGAGTCGGGCGAAATAGAAGTGCCGGCCGACTGCTCAGAGGGGCCTAGGTTTACATCTGGACCAAGTCACATGCACTTCGCAGGCCCGCCGGGTCGCATAGAAGGAGGAATCATCGCATGGTGTCCGATGATGAAGAGAAAGTCTGGCCGACTGGTCTAAACCTAAAAGAAGCCGAAGAAGTGCACAGCTATCTTATTGATGGCACGCGCGTTTTTGGCGCACTTGCGCTTCTGGCGCACATTCTTGTGGCGGTGTCCACGCCCTGGCTAGGGTAAGGAGATCATCTCATGAACAATGCGAAAATTTGGCTTGTCGTGCCACCTGCGGTAGGTGTACCGGTATTTCTCGGCGCTGTCGCGATTGGATCCTTTGCGACGCATGTGGCTGTTGTCAGCAATACCTCTTGGGTAGACGACTTCATCTCGGGTCAGCCACTTGGCACCGGCGATGAAATGGCTGCAGCGGAGCAAAAGCTGGAAAACTCAACCGCCAAAGCTTCCTATGAAGTGCCACTGGCGGATGGGAAGCGCGAGATCCTTGTGACTTTCTCTGATGGAACCACGGCGCGAGCGGTGCTCCAACCCAACGAAGTCCTAGCGTCAACATCAACGATACCTTTACCTTAGACGCATTCTCCGGACGTCGCGATGCGCCTTAGCCCGGCGCTCCACCTTTAGACCCCCCGACTGCCCGCGTGACCTCGGGCAGTTGGATACGCGTCTTAGGCATAGAAATGCTCTCTCAACTGCACCACCTGGCCCTTAAAAAGATCACCGGCATTGCGCCCAGGTACTTACCTTTCGCGGATGTCGCGACTGAAGAGGTCCCTCTGAGCCGGTTGCTGCGGCTATCGCTCTTTCAGATCACAGTGGGAATGGCCCTTGTCCTTTTAGCAGGCACTCTTAACCGCGTGATGATCGTGGAACTCAATGTTCCTGCCGCGCTGGTGGCTTGTATGCTGGCCTTACCTTTGGTTTTCGCCCCCTTCCGAACACTGATCGGTTTTCGCTCCGATACACATGTTTCTGCGCTTGGCTGGAAGCGCGTGCCTTATATCTGGAAAGGCACGATGTACCAGTTCGGCGGCTTTGCCATCATGCCCTTTGCGTTGCTCGTACTCTCTGGGTACGGCGACGCCATCGATGCACCCCGTTGGATTGGTCTTTCCTCCGCAGCCATCGCCTTTTTGCTTGTCGGTGCTGGCGTGCACATGGTTCAAACTGTTGGATTGGCTCTGGCGACGGATCTTGTCCGCCAAGAAGACCAACCCAAAGTCGTCGGTCTCATGTATGTCATGCTTCTTGCAGGCATGGTCGTGAGCGCTCTTGTGTTTGGCTGGTTGCTTCAAAACTATACGCCAGGGCGGTTGGTCCAGGTGATCCAAGGCTCCGCCGTCTTGACAGTCGCGCTGAACCTGCTTGCGATGTGGAAGCAAGAGGCCAGAAACCGAAACCGCGCGCGCGAAATGAGTTCCGCTCGGAAAGCCTCTTTTGTGGCTTCTTGGAAAGCTCTGATCAAACAAGCGGGGGCAACGCCTTTGCTGATGATGATTGGTTTGGGAACATTTGGGTTTGGTATGGCGGATGTCCTGCTTGAGCCCTATGGCGGCCAAGCGCTCGGATTTTCCGTCGCCAGCACCACGAAACTGACGGCTCTTCTCGCCGTCGGAACACTATTCGGCTTCGCTTTTGCGTCAAAGAACCTGGCGGCCGGCGGCTCTCCGATGCGTCTTGCCTGGATCGGTGCGCTGATAGGAATTCCAAGCTTCGGAGCGATCATTTTATCATCTGCGGCCGCTGGCAGCGGCATGCCGCTGTTCCTTATAGGGACGTTAGGCATTGGGCTCGGTGCCGGGCTCTTCAGCCATGCAACGCTCACCGCAACCATCCGACGCGCTGCTCCGGACCAAATTGGTCTCGCGCTTGGCGCTTGGGGCGCGGTCCAAGCCACGTGCGCAGGGCTGGGCATCGCCCTTGCCGGGATCATCCGCGACGCTATCGTTGTCTCAGGCGTGACGGAGAACGCTCTGGTGGCGCCTTACAACTACGTCTTTGCGCTCGATATTCTGTTTCTTGGCTGCGCTGTTCTCGTGGCGCTTTTTTCTGCCATCAAGTCAGGATCAACCCTTGCGAGCCCTGGTGGCACACAAGCAAAAACCAAACCGGTGGAGGTACCATGACCGTCATCATCTCAAGATATTTCGACAGCGTCGCCAAGGCGCGTTCGGTCAAGCAAGAGCTCGTCTTGCGGAGACGGTTATCTCAAGACATCGTTGGGCTCTTTGAAGATACCGACAGTCTCGCCTTCACGCAGACCCACGGGAAAACCAAAGACATCCTGGATGCCGCCACCTTCGATGCTTATCAGTCGCGTCTAGCCGCGGGGGGTGCTGTCCTGATCGTTGCCGCCGGCTCGCGGCCACTCGGCGTCGCAAAAACGACCCGGGAGGTTCTGGCGAACTCCGGTGTCGCCAAACTCGCAGATGTTGTTGAAGAAAGACCCGTAAAGGACCCGATTGGCCAACAGGCGGCGCTCTATAGTGGCTACTCTTTGGCTTTGAGCCGTCGCAGAGATCCTTGGGACACCACCTACCATATGGCCGACTGGCCGATCCCACTCATCAGCCGGCGCAAACCATGGCGCGGGTCTCTTATCGATCGCAATGGCTTCTTTGCCAACCGGCCCATAGCGCATTTGCTGCCGGGAAGTGTGCGCTATGGCCGCTGGCCGTTCGATCTTCTGGTGCCAGGTAACAGGTATATGGCGAAGTTTCCGTTCGCCCATATCGTGCCTGGGCACAGGTTCATGGCGAAGTTTCCGTTTGCACATATCGTCCCCGGGCACAGGTTCATGGCGAAGTTCCCCTTTGGCCACATCATCCCGGGTCACAAATTCCAGGCCAATTTCCCCTTTGGCCATCTGGTCCCGGGCGGAGGGAGGATGGCGAACTGGCCCTTCCCGCTTCTCATCAATGGGGAACGGGGCAAAAACTCTTTGATGCCTGGCGAGCCGTACATGGCGAAATTCCCCTTCGCCCACATCGTCCCCGGCCACAGATTTATGGCGAAGTTTCCCTTTGCCCATATCGTCCCCGGCCACAAATTCATGGCGAAGTTCCCCTTCGGCCACATCATACCGGGTCACAAGTTCCAGGCTAATTTCCCCTTTAGCCATCTGGTTCCAGGCGGCGGCAGGATGGCGAACTGGCCCTTTGCTCTTCTAACCAAAGATGTCAAAGAGCTCGGTGACCTCGGTCGCAACTTCACCGTGTCGAAGTTTTTTGGAATCCCAACGCTGCTATCGCGCTAGCGGGTCGCCAAAAACCACAAACTCTTTACCAGCTGCATAGAGCGCCACCGCCCCATAATCGCGGTGGCGCTCTGGCTTTTTGTTGCGATGATTGAGGAAGGAGCACAGCCCATGCGCCAATCCTTGCATCGTTTCTGCTGACAGTCGCACCAAGCATTGGTGATCTCGGGCGCGGTCGGACAGCCTTGTGGCGGCCCCTAAAGATTGTTACCCATTTCCAAAACCCCATTAGAGGCGAGGTCTTATGGAGCTCTTAGATCGTCCCTTAGATGGCTACGATTGGCTTACGTTTGGGGCGGGCGTGATCTTGCTCATTGCCTTCATGGCGATCGTGCTGTTCGTCATGGGACTGCCAGGTAGGATTGCGATCAGTCGCGGACATCCCCATGCGGAAGCAGTCAAGGTTATGGGATGGGTTGGGTTTCTAGCTGTCGTTCCTTGGATCAACGCCTTCATTTGGGCGTTCCAACCAACCACCGCCGTTGATATTCGGCGTTTCCCGAAAGAGGAAAAAGAAGAGCTTCGCAAAGAGATTGCGAAACTCCGAGGCGAGCCCTTAGACCCGCCAGAAAACGATGACGTGGCGAAGACCTAAGACGAAATGACCTCCGACTGATGTTTATCGCTGTCTCCATCGTCGTTCTCTACGTCATTTTTGTTTGGTTTATTTTTTTCAAAGCGCGCCTGCTGAAGTTCAACATTGTCTGGGGCGTGGTCACGTTTTGGATCGGCGCGCACACGCTCTTGGTCTTTTTGATCATGCTGCGCTTCTATCAGCCGATGTCGCTAGATGCGCATACCGTACGCCCCACGATCCAGATTATCCCCCGGCTTACGCAACCGACACTCCTCACAGAGGTTTTGGTCACCCCCAACACCTTGGTGAAAAAGGGCGCGCCGCTTTATCGGCTTGATGACACAGTCTACAAATTGCAGTTTGAGAACGCCCAGGCGAAGCTTGTCGCCGCTCAGCAGAATGCAGCGATTTTAGAGACCGATGTAACGCTCGCACAGGATCAGGTCGATCAGGCCAATGCGAAGCTCGCCTTTTCCAAGGCGCAAGAAACCCGCTATGGCAATCTTGTTCCACAGGGCGGCGCGCGGCAAGACGAGCTTGATCGTTGGACCGAACAAGTCGCAGAAGACACAGCCTTGGTCCACCAGGCAGAGACCAATTTGGTCAAAGCCAATCAGGCCGTAGACTCGAAGATCAACGGGATCAATACAAGCGTCGCAGAAGCCCAGTCACAGCTCGATCAGGCACAATATTTTCTAGATCACACAACCATATACGCGCCAGAAGACGGGATGATCGTGTCGCAGCAAGCGCGTCCGGGAATGGTTGTCGGCGATATTCGTCTTGGGGCCATCGCAGCCTTCATCACCGATGAACACCCTTATATTCTGGCAACGTTCCGGCAGCAGAATTTAAAATTTGTTGAGCCGGGGCAAGAGGTTGAAATCGCGCTCGATCTTTACCCAGGCAAGATCTTGAAAGGAAAGGTTGAAGCCGTGTGGTGGGCAACCTCGCAAGGGCAATTCTTGCCCTCGGGCCGCTTGCCAGAGTTCGTTCTGCCACGGCTGCCGGGACGGATAGCTGTGCAGATAGGCTTTGAAACCCCCGATGCGCAACGCATTCCAACGGGTGGGCATGCAGGGGTCGCGATCTATACCGGAGGCGCCAAAAGCTTTGAGTTTCTTCGGCGGATCAACCTGCGCTTTTATAGTTTCGCAAACTTCATCAGACCGCTGGATATCTAAATGACACGCGCATGGGCAGGGCAGACGAAAAGCAAATGGCTCTGCGCAGCACTTTTTACGTTGAGTCTCGCGGGATGCACCAACCTCGTGGGACCCGATTTCGCAACGCCTCAAACGCCCGAGATCAAGGCGTGGTTGGCGGCGAATGTCACCTCACCTGATCCGACGACAGGAATGACGACGCGCAGCGAGCCAGTCGCGGATTGGTGGCGCACTTTCGATGACAGCACCTTGGATGCGCTGATCGCCGAGGCCTATGCTCAGAACCTGTCACTCCAGATCGCTGGTGCGCGGGTCCGCCAGGCTCGTGCGCAACTGGGCATCGCGGCGGGGGAGGTGTTTCCGCAGCAACAAAGCATCGGTGCCAGCAACAATAATCAGCGGGTCAGCGAAAACCTTCAGGTCGTGAGTGATATCGAGCGTTTCACCGATCTGAACACCAATTTCACCACCAACACAATCGGGCTTGATGCGGCTTGGGAGATTGATGTTTGGGGCGGGCTCCGACGCAACGTACAGTCGGCCTCTGCCAATCTGACCGCACAAATCGCCAATTATGATGATGTGCTCGTGAGCGTGTCTGGTGAGGTTGCATCGGTCTATATCAACATTCGCGCCCTCCAAGAAGCCATCGCAATCACACAACAGAATATCGCTGTTCAAGAAGAGGGGCTTAGGCTAACGACCTTGCGGTTCAACAACGGCGTCACCACAGAGCTGGATGTCGAACAAGCCACAGCGCTGCTGAATGAAACGCAGGCGTTGATCCCCTCTTTGCAGACCGACCTTCAACAATCGAAAAACGCCTTGGCCGTCCTTTTGGGACAACCGCCCGGAACGATGGAGGCGCGTCTGTCACGTTCGGGCCGCATTCCCCGGGCACGTATGCGCGTTGGGGTAGGAATACCAGCTGAGCTCTTGCGCCGACGCCCGGATATCCGCGCAGCCGAAATGGAAGCCGCGGCGCAATCGGCCCAAATCGGCGTCGCGATCAATGCGCTCTATCCGCAATTTACACTAGCAGGATCAATCGGTTGGCAGGCGAGCAACGGCCGGACCCTTTTTTCACCGCAAAGCTTGGCGGGGAACTTCACTCCCTCCGTAGGTTGGAATTTTCTGAACTACGGGCGCATTCAGGCCAATGTTGAAGCACAGGAAGCAGCCTTTGAAGAGTTGGTGGCTAACTACCAAAACACTGTTCTGAACGCCTATGCAGAAGCGGAAAACGCAATGGTGGCCTACAAAGGCGCGCGTGCTCAGGTTGGCTTTCTGGTTGATGCGGTGGCGGCGTCCGAAAAGGCAAGCGATATCGCACTCCAACAATACACCGACGGTATCGCCGACTATCAACGGGTGCTGGACGCTCAACGAGTACTTCTCAGCACGCAAGGCAAGTTGGTTGAGGCAAGATCGGCAGTGTCCGAAAACCTCGTGACCCTCTATAAAGCGCTTGGGGGTGGCTGGCAGCTGCGTCGCGGACCCACGGTACCGCCCAAAGAAAGCCTGATCGAAATGGCTTATCGCACCGACTGGGACGATCTCAACACGCCAAACGCCGGATCCAACTGATGCCAGTTCGCTGCAACTGCAAACATTTGTCGAAAAATTGCATAAATTAATCTGCAGTTAACCTATTGATACAATGTTACAGTTGTTTCGGACTGTCAGGAGAGACTGATGACCGTTAGACTAGCACTGATTTCTTCATTCATAGCTGCCTGCGGCATCCCCCTGCTGATCTTTTGGTTCTGGCCCTACTCTGCAGCACTCGACAGCAAACTAGAAGATGCAAACGAACGTCACCTGGTTTTCGCAACCGGCGCCAGTGAGACTCTGGAAGCCTATCACGACAGCGTCTTGGAGACGTTCAACGCACTTGTAGATCCGATCCAATCGCACGCTGATATCAGCTTTTCCCAAGACCTTTTGGCGTCGTTGTCTTTTCAGCATCTTTGCGTGATCGACCCGACGACTGGAGAGATCCTGTCCTACTACAGTGTCAAAGGGAAAAATTTTCCAAAGTATATCAACCCAATGCTGCGCGAGCAGATTGCAGAAGCGCTCCAAGAAGATGTGCGCCCCATGAGCCGGGTGTACCCCTCTCCGAGTGGCAGTCCACATTTTGTCATAGCGCGCGATCTTGGAGACAGGGTCGTTTTTGCCTCCATCGCAACCGATGCAGTGGAACGCGTTGCCGATGGCATCTCTTTTGACTCACGCGGGCACGCGGCTGTTTTGGACACAACCGGTCATGTCATCGCTCATCCCCTTCCCGATTGGGTGTATCAGAGCAAAGATCTTTCTATTCTGACACCTATCGCGGAGGCGCTCTCCGACAGACGGCAGGAGGTGCTGGTGTTTTTCTCTCCAGCGCTTGAGGAGGACGTCGTTGCCGGCGTTGCTCATGCCGAAGGCCCTGGTTGGACTGTTCTTGTCCCACAGCCGATGTCAGAGTTGCGTGATCAGGTGGCTGCCGTTCGTCAGTCCGCCCTTGTGGTCTTTTCTGTTGGCATGGCCCTCGCAGCTGTCTTTGCTGTTTTCGCAGCCTCTGTGATCTCGCACCCGCTGAAGCAAGTCGCAAGGGCGGCGAACCGGGTCGCAGGCGGCGATCCCAGTGTGCGCATCGAAAACAGCAGTATTTTTGACTTCCGCGAATTCCATACGCTTCGCTTGTCCTTCAACCAGATGGCAGAGCGCATGGAGAATGCGTTGACCAAGATGACCTGCCTGGCGGAAAGAGACTCTCTGACCGGGCTTTTGAACAAGCGCAGCTTCATGGAATATGCGCGGAAATGGATCGACCGCGAAGTCGAAGGCCAGAGCAAGTTCGCGCTTTACATGCTCGATCTGAACAACCTCAAGGCTATTAATGATCTCTACGGTCATTCTGCCGGTGACAAGACCATTGTGTCGCTCGCAAGCTCTTTGGAAGCGGTGTTTGCCAACCCGGCGATCTGCTGCCGCATCGGCGGTGACGAGTTTTTGGTCCTCGCTCAAATCGACGATGAGACACTTGCGAAAAACCGGGCGGGTCGGGTGCAAAATCTGCTTAGGACGGAGTCATATGCCGCGCTTACCTGTGCCAAGTTGAGTTGCAGCATCGGCATCAAGCTCTTCACCGCGGACGAAGCTTCATTGGAGAGCTATATCGCGCAAGCCGATCAGGCGATGTACTATGCCAAGCAACATGGCAGCGGCATCCAGGTCTATGACCGCGAGTTGCACAATCAGGTTTGTCGTCAGACGCAGCTTTCTGCACAGCTCAAAGCCGATGTGAAGAACGATCGCCTGAACGCGATGTTCCAGCCGATCTTCGACATCCGGAGCGGCGCTCTGGCAGGGTTTGAGACGCTGGCGCGCTGGCACCCGCAAGCCAGCAAAAACGTGCATCCAAGCGAGTTTATCCCGATCGCTCAAGAGCACGGGTTCATTTCCGAACTGGACAGCATGATCCGGCGCCGTGCCTTCAAGCTTTTGCACAATTTGCGTCGCTTGGGCCACGAACAACCGGTTTCGGTGAACGTGACCGCGATGGAGCTTGCCCATCCAGAATTTGTGAGCCGACTGCTCTTTGAACTGGCAACCGCGGGTCTCTCAAAGACTGACATCATCCTAGAGATCACCGAGGCGATTTTCGACGACAGGCTGGGCCTCGCGAAAGACAGTTTGGCGCGGCTTCAAGCCAGTGGGATTGCGCTGCATCTGGACGACTTCGGAAAAGGGTTTTCGTCCCACGGGCTGCTGCGCCATCACAAGTTCGATGCCATCAAAGTGGATATGCATTTCGTGGGCGATCCCCACACCAGCACCGAAGCACGCGCCATTGTATGTTCTCTCATCGACCTGAGTGATCGGATCGGAGCATCAGTGGTGCTAGAAGGCATTGAGACACAGGCGGATAAATCCTTTGCCATTGCGCAGAAAATCGACCGCGCGCAAGGCTTCTTCTACTCCCCGCCCCTCAATTTCGACGACGCTATCGCGATGGCCGAGACAGTCAAAAAGCCAAAATTGATAAAAGCCAGCCGCTAGAGGTCTCGCCCACGCCGCAAGGCAGGATTGACACCTCTCCTTAGCGTCTCGCCCAAAATGTGCTCTAGTGATGCAGCGAACCGTCTCTTTACGGTAACGATCGCATCTACGACTTGGGAGAAGAGCACATGCTGGCCGATTTGGCAGAGATTAAATCAGCGATCGTTGCAGTCGCAGAGACGCCTGCGCATGGCGACACCGCAAGCAGCACGCTCGAGAGCGTAATGCAGAAACTTGTCACACTTGGCGCGAACACGAATGCCCGCATGGCGACGCTTATTGGTCAGTGTTCCGTGGAAAGCTTTGGGTTCAGTTCATTGACTGAGGATTTGCGGTATTCCGCCGAGCGCTTGGAACAGGTGTTCCCAGCCGATTTTCGACATGTCTCGGCCGCTGACTATGCGTATCAGCCCCAGAAAATTGCCAATCTGATCTATGCGAACCGTATGGGAAATGGCGATACCGCCAGCGGCGATGGGTTCCGCTATCGCGGTCGGGGCTGGATTCAGTTGACCGGAAAGTACAATTACCAACACTATGCGCCCATTGTTGGGGAGGATCTCACGAGCAATCCTGATCTGGCCGCGGAGCCCAACATCGCGTGGCTGATCGCTGTGGCCTTCATGGCAAACACCTCTCGTGGTGGAAAAACTCTTTTGGAATGGGCCGATAGCGGCAATCAAACCGAGGTCACGCTGGGCATCAACGGCGGTGTCACAGGGCTTTCAGCACGTGAAGTGCGTGTAAAGAAAGCCGCACAGGTCCTGGCAAGTGGGTCTGGGACGGGCCCCGATCAACTGGCTTGAACCCAAACCACACCTTCAGTGCTGATCCTTCAACTGCGCGCCAACGAGTTTGCCCCGGTCTTATGGTCGCCTTGCGAGAATGCAGGTGCAGCGATAAGGGTATCTGGACGGCAAACTGGTTAGGAATTCGTACCAATGGCGGCGTTTGAAAAAATCCTCATCGCAAACCGAGGCGAAATTGCGATCCGCGTGATGCGCGCGGCCAACGAACTCGGCAAACGCACCGTTGCGGTCTATGCCGAGGAGGACAAACTTGGTCTGCACCGCTTTAAGGCGGACGAGGCCTATAAAATCGGGGAAGATCTGGGCCCGGTCGCAGCTTACCTATCGATTGAGGAAATCATTCGCGTTGCGAAGGCCAGCGGGGCTGACGCGATCCATCCGGGTTATGGCTTGCTGTCGGAAAATCCAGCGCTCGTCGATGCATGTGACGATGCGGGCATCACCTTTATCGGGCCCCGGGCGGAAACGATGCGCGCCCTTGGCGATAAGGCCTCTGCCCGACGGGTGGCAATTGAGGCGGGTGTTCCGGTCATTCCTGCCACAGAAGTCCTAGGCGAGGACTTGGATGCCATCGCCAAAGAAGCCGCAGAGATCGGCTATCCCCTGATGCTCAAAGCCTCATGGGGCGGCGGCGGTCGTGGTATGCGCCCGATCAATGCGCCCGAGGAACTGGCCGAGAAAATCGCGGAAGGCCGCCGAGAGGCTGAGGCCGCTTTTGGCAATGGCGAAGGTTATCTGGAAAAGATGATCACCCGCGCGCGCCATGTGGAGGTGCAGATCCTCGGCGACAAACACGGCGAGATCTACCACCTGCACGAGCGCGATTGCTCGGTCCAACGGCGAAATCAGAAAGTCGTCGAACGCGCGCCTGCGCCGTACCTATCGGCGACCCAACGCGAGCATCTCTGCAATTTGGGCAAAAAGATCTGCGCCCATGTGAATTATGAATGCGCAGGCACCGTCGAGTTTTTGATGGATATGGAGTCGGGCGAGTTCTACTTCATCGAGGTCAATCCGCGCATTCAGGTTGAACATACCGTGACCGAAGAAGTCACCGGCATCGACATTGTGCGCGCTCAAATCCTGATCGCGGAAGGGAAAAGTCTGACCGAGGCCACAGGCGTTGCCAGCCAGTATGACGTCAAGCTTGAGGGCCATGCCATCCAATGCCGGGTCACAACTGAAGATCCACAAAACAACTTTATCCCAGACTATGGGCGTATCACCACCTATCGCGGCGCAACGGGGATGGGCATCCGGTTGGACGGCGGCACTGCCTATTCCGGTGCGGTCATCACCCGCTACTACGATAGTCTCCTGGAAAAGATCACAGCCTGGGCGCCAACACCCGAAGCGGCCATCGCCCGCATGGACCGCGCCTTGCGCGAGTTCCGCATCCGCGGCGTGTCGACCAACATCGCTTTTGTCGAGAACTTGCTGAAGCACCCGACATTTCTAAATTACGAGTACTCCACGAAATTCATCGATACGACGCCCGAGTTGTTTGACTTTGCCAAACGGCGCGACCGCGGCACGAAGGTCTTGACCTATATTGCCGATGTTACGGTCAATGGACATCCCGAGGTCAAAGACCGGCCGCGCCCCCGCACCGATCTGAAACCGCCCAAAGCGCCGCGGCCAAGCAATGCGGAGATGCCGGATGGCCTCCGCGGTAAGCTAGAGCGCGAAGGCGCGCAAGCGGTGGCCGATTGGATGTCAGCGCAGAAGCAGTTGTTGATCACCGACACCACCATGCGTGATAGCCATCAGTCCTTGTTGGCGACGCGGATGCGCTCGATCGATATGATCGCGATTGCGCCCAATTACGCACATGATCTGTCCAATCTTTTTTCCATGGAGCTTTGGGGTGGTGCGACCTTTGACGTCGCCTATCGTTTCTTGGACGAATGCCCTTGGCAACGCTTGCGCGACCTGCGCGCGAAGATGCCGAATATGCTCACTCAGATGCTGCTGCGCGGGTCGAATGGTGTGGGCTACACCAATTATCCTGACAACGTAGTAGAAGCCTTTGTAAAACAGGCTGCAGAGACCGGTGTTGATATCTTCCGGGTCTTCGATCCGCTCAACTGGACCGAGAATATGCGCGTCTCTATGGACGCCGTTTTGGACACCGGCAAGATCCTCGAAGCCACGATCTGCTATACCGGCGACATGCTCGACCCCAATCGGTCGAAATACGATCTGAAATACTATCTGGGCCTGGCGCGAGAACTGAAAGACGCGGGCACACATATCCTCTGCATCAAAGATATGGGCGGGCTGATGAAACCCGCAACGGCGAGTATCCTGTTTAAAGAGTTGAAAGAGGAAACCGGTCTGCCGATCCATTTCCACACCCACGACACGGCTGGTGTGGCCAGTGCTACGATTTTAGCCGCTTCCGCAGCAGGCGTAGATGCGGTCGATTGCGCGATGGACGCCTTGTCGGGCAATACCTCGCAGGCGACGCTCGGCACGGTGGTCGAGGCCCTCAAAAACACTGATCGTGACACTGGGCTCGACGTTGCGAAAATCCGTGAGATTTCGAACTATTGGGATGCGGTGCGCCTGCATTATGCTGCTTTTGAGTCCGGTCTGCAGGCGCCCGCCTCTGAGGTTTACTTGCACGAGATGCCCGGCGGTCAGTTCACCAACCTCAAAGCGCAGGCGAGGTCCATGGGACTTGAGGATCGCTGGCACGACGTCGCCCGGACCTATGCCGAGGTGAACCAGATGTTTGGCGATGTGATTAAAGTGACCCCAATCGCCAAAACGGTGGGCGACATGACCCTGATGATGGTCAGCCAGGGATTGTCCGCCGCAGACGTGCTCGATCCGAAAACCGAGGTGAGCTTTCCCGAAAGTGTGAAAACCCTGATGCGGGGTCAGGTCGGCCAAGCCCCAGGCGGGTTTCCGGAGGATATCGTCAAGAAGGTCCTGAAGGACGAAGCCCCAATCACAGTACGGCCCGGCACGCTTCTGGAACCCGAAGATCTAGACGCGCGCCGCAAAGAGCTTGAGTATCGTTTCAGCATCCCCATCGACAATGAGGATCTGATGGGCGCGATGATGTACCCAAAGGTCTTTGAGGACTACACCGAGCGTCACCTGGAATACGGTCCAGTGCGCACATTGCCGACCAAGACATTTTTCTATGGCATGACCCCGGGCGAGGATATCTCAGCAGAGATCGACCCAGGCAAAACCCTGGAAATTGTGCTGTCTGCTGTCGGTGAGACGCAAGAAGACGGCGATGTCAGGGTGTTCTTTGAATTGAATGGCCAGCCCAGGGTAATCCGCGTGCCGAACCGCTCTAAAAAGGCAACGGTCGAGGTGCGTCCGAAAGCCGACATCGCAAACCCTGGACATATCGGGGCCCCGATGCCGGGCATTGTTGCCAATGTCGCAGTCGCACCGGGTCAAGAAGTCAAGGCCGGCGATCTGCTGTTGGTGATCGAGGCCATGAAGATGGAGACCGGTCTTTACGCCGAGCATGATGGCACGATCAAAGCAGTCCATGTGCAACCAACTTCTCAGATCGATGCAAAGGATCTTTTGGTTGAGTTAGAGGCCAACTCCTAGGGTCTCAAAGTGCAGTGGATGCCGAGAGAGCGTGGCCGAGGTTGCGGCGCTGACCCTCAAACGGATAGTCTTGCCTTAGAGTAAGGAGCGTTCCCATGACCCAGCCGTTAGAGACCCAAATCGATCAAGCGGCCGGGCGGACGGTCGCGGATCTCGTGCTGAAAGGTGGTCACGTCCTGGATGTGATCACTGGCGACTTGATCCCCGGCGATGTGGCGATCTGCGGCGATAAAATCGTTGGGATTGGCGCGGAATATGCGGGTAGCGACGAACGCGACGTAAGCGGTCTGACCCTGGTGCCGGGCTTCATTGACACGCATCTGCATGTGGAAAGCTCTCTGGTCACGCCTTTCGAGTTCGACCGTTGCGTCGCCCGCCGCGGCGTGACCACCGCGATCTGCGACCCCCACGAGATCGCCAATGTGCTGGGGTTAGACGGCATTCAGTACTTCCTAGACGCCAGCGCCCACACCCACCTTGACCTTAAGATCAATCTGTCTTCCTGCGTTCCGTCGACGAACATGGAAACTGCCGGCGCAAAGATCACCGCGGAGGATCTGATCCCATTGCGCGATCATCCCGCAGTGATCGGCCTGGCTGAGTTCATGAACTATCCCGGTGTGATCTACAAAGACCCTGAATGCATGGCCAAGATTTTGGCCTTTGAAGGACGCCACATCGACGGGCATGCACCGCTCTTGTCCGGCAAAGACCTCAACGCCTATCTGTCTGCGGGGATCCGCACCGAACATGAAGCCACCAGTGTCGAAGAAGCCCGCGAAAAGCTGCAGAAGGGGATGCGCATTCTCATCCGCGAAGGCTCTGTCAGCAAGGATTTCGACGCGCTTCTGCCGCTACTGACCGAACGCACCAGCGCATATATGTGCCTGTGTACCGACGACCGAAACCCTCTCGACATCGCTGAACTGGGCCATCTCGACTACATGATCCGCACGGCGATCGCACGCGGTGTCTCTGCTGTCGCGATCTACCGAGCGGCGTCCTTGTCCGCGGCCGAGGCCTTCGGCTTGAAAGATCGCGGCCAGATCGCGCCGGGAAAACGCGCTGATATCGTGGCGCTCGAAAGCTTGGCGGAGTGCGACGCCCAAACGGTGGTCGCAGCGGGGAGAATTCTAGACCGAGACGCTGCGGCTGCCCCGGCACCTCTCAGCTATCCTGGCGGGCACAGCGTCCATCTGCCTGCGCTTTCGCCCGAGAGCTTCCAAGATCGCTCCAACCGCGAAGAAAGCCCGGTGATCGGCATCATCCCTGGGAAAATAATTACCGACCATTTGACTGAAAACATTCCCATAAAAGACGGCGACAAAGCTCCTGATCCGTCGCGAGATCTGATCCGTATCAGCATCGTCGAACGCTACGGCAAGAACGGAAACATCGCGAATGGCTTTGTGCGGGGCTTCAACCTCAAACGCGGCGCCATCGCCACGACCGTGAGCCATGACCATCACAATGTCTCCGTCGTAGGCGCCGACTATGCCGATATGATGCTGGCCGTCCAACATATAGAGAAGATGGGCGGGGGATTTGCGGTCGCTGCCGGGGGGAAAGTGCTCGCCGCCTTGGCGCTTCCAATTGCGGGTTTGATGAGCGATCAACCCTTTGAAACGGTTCATCGCGAGTTGGTTCATCTCCGCAAAGAGGCGCGCGATATTGGCGTGACTTTGGAAGAACCATTTCTGCAGCTCGCTTTTCTGGCGCTTCCCGTGATCCCCGCGCTCAAAATCACTGATCGCGGGATGGTGGATGTGACCAATTTCACGCTTTTGACCTAAGCACCCAAAGTTCAGG
>JBCDGN010000071.1:0-19925 GCA_038751255.1 Pseudomonadota bacterium | reverse complement strand
GCCGGAGACCGATTGGTAGGTCGAAACCACCACACGTTTGATCCGCGCGCGGTCATGGAGCGGTTTCAGCGCGACAACCATCTGTGCGGTGGAGCAGTTCGGGTTGGCGATGATGTTCTTGTTGCGGACCTTGTCGATCGCCTCGGGGTTCACTTCGGGCACGATCAGCGGGATCAGCGGATCGTAGCGGTAGAGCGAGGAGTTATCGATCACCACACAGCCCGCCGCGGCGGCTTTTGGCGCGTATTTCTTGGTCGCCTCTGAGCCGATAGCAAACAAGGCGATGTCCCAACCACTGAAGTCGAACGTGTCGAGATCGCCTGTGGTCAAGGTTGTGTCGCCAAAGCTGCACTCGGTGCCCAGGGATTTGCGCGACGCCAAGACGGCGATCTCATCGACCGGGAACTGGCGCTCGGCCAGAATGTTCAGCATTTCGCGGCCCACATTGCCCGTGGCGCCCGCGACGACAACCTTATAGCCCATGACGGGGTCTCCTTGTGGTGTGACGCAGGGGCTTTAACGGAGTTGCGCGTCCGGGGAAAGAGGTAAGGTGTTTGGACGCCCTGTCCGCGATATGTGTGGCAGGATCAGTCTTGTTGATTGCAAGTTGCGCGCGTTCGCCAAGGCCCGTCAGAGTTGGGGCGAACAGGTTATGACCCGCCTTCCGCGAAATCTGACGCCACGCGTGTCCAGCACCACCTGCCTTACCAGTTTCTAAGGCGCGGTACGTATGTCTCTATAACTTGTCCGTTTCTCTGCAGTCTTAATCTTGGCGATCAGACGAGAAGCAGTGCCAGTCTCTCGGCCTTTGGGTCGTCTTTAGAGCGCTTTCGTTTTGCTGGAGGAAGGATTGGATCTGGGCGCTGTGGCCTTCCCAAGACAGCCGTGCGATACAATTGTATAGTCAAGTTGATGAATTGAATTAGGACATAACGACCGCGACCGGCATTGAACGCCATGACGCCTGGGCCTCGATAAGCGCTGACTTGATAAGCAATAGTCTTGCCGAAAAGGCGGGCTTTCCAGAAGGGAGCACTGGCAATTAACACTTTTGCACGCTCAATTCTCGAGTCTACGCGGAAATCTAATCATTAAATAACAGAGGCTTAGATTAGCATCGCCATATCAAGGACCTGGGTTTCTCACTCAGTCGAATACAATTGCACACAAAAGACCCCTGCCAGTTAGAGCAACAGTAACAAGCGGCACGCTAGTGCGAGCCTACTTGCAAAAAAAAGAGGGTAACATGGCATTTCGATTTCCAACCGCGCTGATTGCCGCTGGTGTAGTGGCCGCAGCTCCTGCATTCGCCAATCAAGGTGTCGACGCGGACAGCGTCAGTTTCGCTCAAGTCGCAGCTCTGGAAGGCCCCGCATCCGCACTTGGGCTCGGCATGCAAACTGGTATCCAGGCCGCGTTTGACGAAGCGAATGCAGCGGGCGGTATCCATGGTCGACAGGTCACGCTGACCAGTGTCGATGATGGCTATGAGCCTGACAAATCGCTGTCTGCAGTTCGCGACATCGTCGCCAGCGATGACCATATCGGGTTCATCGGACCTGTGGGGACACCGACCACCAAAGCAACGCAGCCGGTCGCGACGGAGTCGAATATACCTTTCATCGGCCCGTTCACAGGCGCCGGGTTTCTGCGGGCACCCGAGCTGACCAATGTGGTCAATATTCGCCAAACCTATGGCGCCGAAACCGAGGCTTGGATCGATCATTTGGTCGATGATCTTGGCCTGAGCAAGATCGCAATTCTCTATCAGGACGATGGTTTTGGACGCGTCGGCCTTGATGGCGTAACCAAGGCGCTGGAAAAGCGCGATATGGCATTGGTTGCGGAAGGCACCTACACTCGGAACACCGTCGCTGTAAAATCTGCCCTCTTAGAAATTCGCAAAGCAAAGCCCGAGGCGGTGGTCATGGTCGGCGCCTACAAGCCGATCGCGGAATTCATCAAACTCTCCAAGAAGATGAAGATGGAGCCAGAGTTTGTGACCATTTCTTTTGTCGGCTCCAAAGCATTGGCAGATGAACTGGGCCCGGATGGCCAAGACGTTATCATCAGCCAAGTGGTGCCCTTCCCATGGGATGTCTCCATGCCCATCGTGGCGGAGTATCAGGCCGCGCTCAAAGCGTCCTTCCCCGATGCAGCACCGGATTTCGTGTCCTTTGAAGGTTACTTGGTCGGCCGGGTTGCCTTGCACGCTTTGGAAACGAACGGTCCCGATCTCACTCGCGAAAGCTACCTTGAGACACTTGCCAATCTCGGCACCGTGGATCTGAGCGGGTTTACGCTGAGCTACGGCCCTGGAGACAATCAAGGGTCAGAGGATGTGTTCTTGACCAAAATCTCCGCCGATCAAGGCTTTGAGCCGCTGGACGGGCCAGGCCTCTAATTGCTCTGGTCGGCCCAGTTTACCAGCCGGGCCGACCATTTCTAAGTGGAAGCAACACCCACAAAATTGCCCCAACTAAGAGTTAGACATGACGAGATTAGCAAAGTTCTTTGGCAGCGTTTTGGTTCGTTTCGCACTGATCATGGGGATTTTCGCATCCATTGTGTTCGTCGTTGTTTCGATCTCGCTCTCGGTTTTTCAGTCAACACAAGAGAGTTTGACGACACTCTCAGAACAACGTGTTGAAGAGCTTATCCAAGGGGATGTGGTTGCCGCACAAACAGACAGCCTAAGAGAGGCGCTGCCGAACCTACTCATGTCCAGAAGCGTCGATGAGGTGAACACCGTCTTTGCGCAGATATCTCAGTCCATTGCAGCCGCGAACTCCGCCTCTGAGCAGCTACCAGGGTCTGAAGCCGCTCAGATATTGGAAATTCTGGAATCTGCCGATCTCTCACTTTCGGAACTTGCTGTGGCACGCATCGCCGAGTTTCGCACCCAAAACGAAATCACCACACTTCTAAAGCAGGCGAATGACTTGGCCTCGGAGGCGTCGCGCGTTCTCGAAACCTCTGCGGACGATGCCTATTTCGACGTTGTCATTGGCAGCGAGGAAACACGCGGCACTATCAATACGATGTTCTCAAAGCTCGTCTACGAGGATGTCACGCTTTTGCAGTCGACGCTCGAAGCCATCGGCAAATTCGATCTTCTTGCAGGGACAGCCCTTGCAATTGCCGAGACAGATGACAGAGGTCTCGCCACTATTCTGCAAGATATCGCCGCAGCCGCAGATGGCAGGCTAGATGATCTTATCCCAGAGCTTAGCGCCAATGAGCAGACGGCCTCTGCCGCCGAAGAGCTGGCTAATGCAAAGAGCTCCATCATGGAGGCCTTGCAAGCACCCAGAGCGCAGGATGTGGCAACCAAGGTCTTGGCCGATCGTCAGTCTACCGGCGCATCGCTTTCCGCGGCGCTTGACGATCTGACATTCAGTCTTGTTCTGTCGAGCGATGAGACGCTGACCGAAAGCGATACAGAACTCCGAAAGCTTCTGGAAGGAGACATCGCACTGATTCAAGATCGCGCGGCGCTGGACAGAGCGACACGAGACGTGGTCACCGCGGCGTTCAATGTCGCTTTGTCAAAAGATACAACAGAGCTGTCTCTTGCCGCAGAACAACTCAATTCAAAGTCTGGCAGTTTGCGCGAACTCATTGATGGCGAAGAAATAAACCTCAAGGCGTCGTTGACGGCCATTGCTGATCTTGCACTACCTGAAACCGGCATCTCCGACGTTCAACGGCGCGTGTTTAGCTCTCGTCAGGACGTGGAAACCGCCGCCTCCAACGCGGCCAAGGCGGTTCAGGAAATTACGCTCGGCGTGGTCGAGATGAAAAAGCGCGCAACCGATACCATTAAGGAAACCGCGCAGAGCTTAACCAGCCAAGCGGGCCAAGCGAACGAACGGCTCCAATTCATTGCCTTTGTCAGCGTTGCCGTTTTTGGCTCCGCAATGTTCATTTTATGGTTGATCATCATTCGTCCTCTTGGCCGGATTACGACCACGACAGAGCGGCTGGCCAGTGGCGATCTGTCGGAACTGCATGGTCTCAGTCGCGCAGGAGAAATGGGCCGACTTGCAACTGCTTTGCAAAAATTCAGAGACGCTGCGTTGGAACAGATCCGCCTCCAGAAAGAGAAAGAGGCCACAGAAGCTGCCGCTCGCGAAAAGGAGCGGCGAGCAGAAGAAGAGCGGCGCGCGGCGGAAAAACGCGAGCAAGAAGCCGAGCTGAAGCGGGTGCACGAAGACCGTTTGCGCGAGGAAAAAGAGGCTGAACGGGAAAAGAAAATCCGCGATGCAAATGAAGCGGAGCGGCGCGCGCGATCTGAAGAACAAGAAAAAGTTGTCGCATCGCTCGCAACTGGACTTAAGAAATTAGCCGATGGCGATCTCACCGGTCACATCGACGACGTTTTCCCTGGGTCCTATGAAGAGCTGCGCAAAGACTACAATAGCGCCGTCAAGAACCTCACTGCTGTCATTTCCGAATTGCGTTCCGCAGCAGAGCGGATCGACGGCAGTGCAAATGAGATTGCGTCCGCCACCGATGGTCTGTCACGTCGCGCCGAAGGCAATGCAGCCACGCTCGAACAAACCGCTGCGGCGATCAATGAACTCACTGCCGCTGTCAGTTCCTCGGCAATGAATGCAGGTCAAGCCAATACAACCGCGATCTCGGCACATGGCGGCGCAGAGACCGGGCGGCAAGTCATGCAGCACGCAGTCGACTCGATGGGCGAGATTAAAGGATCATCCGATCAGATCGAGAAGATCATCACAGTCATAGAGGACATCGCCTTTCAGACAAATCTGCTTGCTCTGAACGCGGGCGTCGAAGCTGCACGTGCAGGGTCTGCAGGCCAAGGATTTGCTGTCGTTGCGTCGGAGGTGCGCGCCCTTGCTCAAAGATCCTCAGAGGCAGCGCAAGAGATTAGCGACTTGATCACTGAGTCAAATGTTCAGGTTGGTGATGGCGTCAATCGGGTCGAAGAGGCGCGCGTGTCTCTCGAAGCGATCCTGAAAGATGTTGATCAAGTAACCGCACAGATCTCTGAAATCTCCGTTTCTGCCGAACAGCAAAAAGTGACGGTCACCGAAATTAATGCCGCTGTGATGCAGCTTGACTCCAGCACGCAATCGAATGCAGCGCAGTTCGAAGAAACGACCTCTGCGACGCAGGTGCTTTCTGAAGAGGCGAAACAACTCTCTAGCTTGGTCAGACGATTCTCAGTAGAGGCTGGGTCGGCACGGTCCGAAAACTCTACGTCTCAAGCCCGCGCCTCGACAGCGGCTGCTTAATACATCGGCGCGCCCTGTAAGCGATGCGCTACCCTTTCGGGATCAACGTGAACGCGCCCTGACGCATCGGTATCTGCCGGAAGATAATAGACCTGATCGAGATAGGACATGAAGGCATCCCGCAGCCCTTGATCGAAAGTGAGGCTCTCGGGCGCAGATAGCGCCCCGGACAGCGCCGCCTCGGACGGGACCAGCGTTGTAATCCCTGGGATTGCGAAAAACGCCTGTCCGAGCACCAAAACAGGTTTGTCCCAAAAGAGTGCCTGCAACCCCATCGAGGAATTGATGGTCAGCACCGCACGCGATGCGGCAAGCTGGTCAAAACTGTCGGTGGTATTGTCGACAATGAGCCGGCCGCCAGAACACGCAGCCTCCGCCGCCAAGCGCGCACCGAAGGATTGCCGCGCAGAGGGATGTTCTTTTATTCGCAGATGCCAGCCCCGTGGTAGCGTATCCGCATGGCGGACCAAGCAGGTCATCAGCCCCTCAACCGAACCAACCCAGCCCGAAAAGAGCCGAATTTGACTGTCCGAGGGGACCTGGAGCGGCACAAAAATGAAAGGCTCGTCTCCAAGTTCTCGGCTTTCTTGCGCCACATCTGGGCGACGCGCTGTGCGGGCGGTCAGCTTTGACTTCATCCAACGCCAATCTTGACCCCGGCGCACAGGATCGTCTTGCGCCCAAGTCTCAAAGGCCGCCGGATCGCGCGGCACCGAATTCCGCCAATTCACACCCTTAGGATCCAGCGTCACACGGCCTGGAAAAGGCGAAAGTTCCATAGCGAAGGCGGTGGATCCAGCATCTCTGGCCCCTTGAAGGAAGGCGTAGCGTGTGCTGCCAAGCGCGTTCCACGCCAATGCTGTGCCGGGTTTCCTCCCGAAATACTGGCGCGCCCAATTGTATTGCGCCCCATAGAGTGCGCGCTTAGCCGCGGCGGTGAGGCCCTTGGCGTCTTTGCGCGCACTTTCCAAAGCACGCGCTGCCACCTGGGTGCTTTCTGGCAAGTGTCGGAGCGATAATGGGCAAAAGCGCAGTCGTTTCGCCTTTCCTGCAATCTCTGCGACCGACCGCATCGCCGCATCGGGAAAGCTGTGCTTCTCTCCCAGCCAAGTCAGCATTTCAACGGAAAAGCAAAAGAGGGATTTGGCATCCGCGAATCATTTCGGTGGTGGTCGAGCCGATTAAAAGACTGCGAATTCGCGACTTCCCATAAGCGCCCATGATCAAGAATTCCTCTGCGCCCTTCTCGACCCGCTTGCCAATGACATCGCCGGGATCCCCTGGTAGGAACTCCTCGGTCATGTCATAGCCTGCTTCGCGCAGCATTGCCGTGGCGCCTTCCAGGGCTCGACGCGTTTCGGTCGTCTCGGTTCCCACCGACAGAATGCTGCCTGGAATGCCCGGAAAGACCCGACTGATCGTCAAATGCTGCACTGCTTTCATCGCGGATGCGCCGCCATCGAAGGCCACCAGAAAACGCTCAACAGGCTTGAAGGCGCGCGAACAGACCAGTGTCGGCAACGACGACGCGCGCACCACCCGTTCAAGGTTCGAGCCGAGGTGAAGTTTGGCAAAATCCGCCGCCTCTCCACGTTTCCCGATGAGAATGAAATCGTGATCGCTTTCGAGCTCGCGCACGGTCTCTAACAGATCGCCGATCCGCAGACGTGTGATCACATCGCTCACGCCTTTTTCAGCGATGCGCGCTTTCGCATCTTCCAAGATCGCGCGACCGCGTTTCTGAGCAAGCTTCGCCTGCGCCGCGTCAAGCTCGGCCAACTCATCCATCAATGCCGTGCGCGCCCCGAGGCCGATGGATCCGCTCAGATCACCCTTTGCGCCTTGGCGATGACCCATCACATGAAGCACCGTGACCCCCGACCCGCGCCGCGCCGCGCCCCAGGCCGCATAGTCGCAAACGCTCTGCGAATAAACAGAGCCATCCACCAGCGCCAGTAGACGTTTCATCGATCAATGCTCCATCAAACGGTCGAGAGACCCTGGCTTATCATGGATCGCGAACTTGTCCACGAGCGTCTCGCTGGCTTGGTTCATTCCAAGGATGCGCACATCTGCGCCCTCTCGGCGGAACTTCATCACCACCATATCCAAGGCCTGCACCGAGGAGATATCCCAGATATGCGCGCGCGACACATCGATCTCGACGTCCTCAAGCGCCTCTCGGAAGTCGAAGCTCTTAAGGAATTCATCGCTCGACGCAAAGAACAACTGTCCCTCAATGAAATAGGTTCTGCGCAATCCGTTCTCGGACAGTTCTGACGAGACGCGGAATATGCGAGAGATTTTGCCCGCGAAGAATACACCAGACAACAACACCCCGGTGAGCACCCCAATGGCGAGATTGTGGCTCAGCACCGTGGTGAGGACCGTGGCAAGCATCACGATGGAAGAGCTCATCGGGTGAACACGCAGATTTTTGATGGATGACCAGGAAAAGGTTCCGATCGACACCATGATCATGATCGCGACAAGGGCGGGCATTGGGATTTGCCCAACCAAATCGCCCAAAACTACGATCAAGAACAGCAAGAAGACACCTGCAGAAAAGCAGCTCAAGCGGCCGCGACCCCCCGATTTTACATTGATCATGGACTGACCGATCATGGCACACCCGGCCATACCGCCAATAAAGCCGGTGCAGGTATTGGCGACCCCCTGCCCGATGCACTCACGGTTTTTGTTTGATGGCGTGTCGGTCAAGTCCTCAACGATTTGCGTTGTCATGAGGCTTTCCAAAAGCCCCACCGCTGCCACGGCGGCGGAAACCGGTAGAATGATCTGCAAAGTCTCGAGCGTCAGAGGGATATCGGGGATCAGAAAGACCGGCAGTGAGTCCGGCAAAGCACCCATGTCGCTGACGGTTCGCACATCGAGCCCAAAGGCGATGGTGACAACCGTCATAACGAGGATCGCAACCAGCGGTGATGGCACGGTTTTGGTAACCCGTGGGAAAAGATAAATAATCGCCAGAGACCCGGCGACCATCACATAGGTCAGCCAAGTCACCCCGGTGAGTTCGGGCACTTGCGCCAAAAAGATCAAAATCGCCAACGCATTGACAAAACCTGTGATGACCGAGCGCGACACAAATCGCATCAGATCGCCCAGGCGCAGAAACCCAGCGATGATTTGCAGCAAGCCCGCCAAAACCGTCGCTGCCAGCAGGTATTGCAACCCATGGTCGCGCACCAAAGTGACCATCAATACAGCGGTCGCTGCAGTTGCCGCCGAAATCATCCCAGGTCGACCGCCGGCAATCGCTGTGATCACGGCAATCGAGAAAGACGCATATAGACCGATCTTGGGATCAACGCCCGCAATGATGGAAAATGCGATCGCCTCAGGGATCAGCGCCAAAGCCACCACAAGCCCGGCCAGAAGATCGGCTCGGATATTGCCGAGCCACTCGGCCTTGAGGCCTGTGAAAGCATCCGTCTGCACGCGTTAAACTCCAAAATGATCACGGTCGGAACGTATCCCGTTTAGGTCTCTGGACGATGAAACGCCATGGACCAGAAGGTCACGGCAAGCTTTCCACTTGCTTGTAGTCGCCGGTGGGTACCCTACTTAAATGAGGAAGAAATTGATCGGAGTTCAAACATGTCCGCACCCTCCCAGCAGGATATCTTAGAGTGTCTTTCCAAGGTGCGTGGCCCGGACAAAACCTCTGATTTGGTCTCGCTTGGTTTGATCAGCGGCATCTCTGTCAATGCGGGCAAAGTGAATTTCTCGATCGCGGTACCGCCGGAACGCGCGGCCGAGCTAGAGCCGATGCGTCAAGCCGCGGAACGTTCGGTGGCGGATTTGCCGGGCGTCGAGAAGGCGATGGCGATTTTGACCGCGAACCGTCCTGCGCCAAAAGCGCCAGAGCCGCCCCGATTGAAGCCCGCAAGTCAAAAAGTCACGCCGCCAAAGGGCGGTCTAAAGCCGAAAACCGAAGTTCCCGGCGTTGGCGCAATCATCGCGGTCGCCTCTGGCAAGGGGGGGGTAGGCAAGTCGACCACTTCGGTGAACTTGGCCTTGGCGCTGCAGGCTCAGGGGCTTCGTGTGGGGCTTATGGATGCAGATGTTTACGGCCCGTCAATCCCGCGAATGTTGGGGGTCGACAAGAAACCAGAAGCGGTTGATGGGCGGATGCAGCCATTGCAGGGCTATGGGCTGAAGCTGATGTCGATGGGCTTCTTGGTTGATGAAGACACCCCGGTGATTTGGCGCGGTCCCATGGTCATGTCTGCGATCACTCAATTGCTCCGCGACGTGGATTGGGCTCCGCTTGACGTGATGGTGGTCGATATGCCCCCCGGCACTGGCGACGCACAACTCACCTTGTGTCAGAACGTGCCGCTGGCCGGGGCGGTCATTGTCTCGACGCCTCAGGACATTGCACTGATCGACGCCCGTAAAGGATTGAATATGTTCAGCAAGGTAGAGGTACCGATCCTTGGGCTGGTCGAAAACATGAGCTATTTCCTCTGCCCAAACTGCGGCACACGCTCCGATATCTTTGGGCATGGCGGCGCGCGCGAAGAAGCCGAACGGCTTGGCGTCCCCTTCTTGGGAGAAGTGCCGCTCCATGTCGACATCCGGCGTCATTCGGATGGCGGAACACCGATTGTCGCTTCCGAGCCCGACAGCGCCCACACCGCCGCCTATCTCGAAATCGCCCGCAGCGTGCATGCCCAGATGCTTGCGCAGACAGCGGCCTGAGCCTCAGCTCCGTCTGTGACCCAGATTTAAGCGCCTCAAGAAACTCTGTCCGCAAGCTTTGCGTTTTTCTTTGGGCCGCGCGGTCGGTCTGCTAGGCCTTTGCCGCAAGATCCCATTGAAGAGGCAGACGGCACATGGAATTTCCGGCACCCATCAAGCGCAGTTGGAAAATGCTGCGGGGCATTCAGTCTCGGAGCGACGCCGCCAATCTAACGCTCGTGGCCGCAGGTGGGGCATTTTTCGCAATGCTCTCGCTTTTTCCAGCGCTGGCAGCGTTAATCGCGTTGGTGGGTTTGGTGACGGACCCCGCGACCGTTGAGCAGCAGATTCATCTTCTGTCTGAGTTTATCCCAGAAGAAGCCTTTGCGATTCTGCAACAGCAGATCAATCGTCTGGTGTCTGCCAATCCCGAAACCCTTGGCTGGACCACGCTGCTGACAACCGCCGCCGCGCTATGGTCAGCCCGGCGTGGCACAGATGCGCTGATCCGGGCGATGAACGAAATACACCATGTTCCACAACGGGGCGGTATCCTCGCAAACGCGATGGCCCTGGCCCTTACGGGCGCGCTGATCCTGGTCGTGACAATCGCTGCGCTGGCATTGGTGGCCATTCCGCTTGTGGTGCGCCTGCTGACGCTCGACGTTTTTGCAAGTGTGATCCCGCAAGAAGTCATCGGCTGGGCGACGAGCTGGGTTTTGGTGCTGTTGCGCTGGCTTATTGCTGGGGCTGTGGTGTTTGGCGGCATCTGGTTGATCTACCGCTTCGCACCGAATGGCCCCTGCGCGCGGGTGCATCTGTTTTCCTGGGGGTCTTTGCTTGCAATTGGCGTTTGGATCCCGATCTCTTGGGGCTTTTCCCATTACCTGGCCTATGCCAACGCCTATAGCGGGGTATATGGCTCTCTCGGCGCGATTATTGCCTTGCTGATGTTTCTATACATCACGATCTCAACGGTGCTTTTGGGCGCGGCATTGAACGCGGAACTCAATGCCGAAAGAACTGCGCGCGCCAAAACGGAGAAGATCGAAGGCACAGAAAAAACCTTGTCCCCTCCGCCGGTGATGAGCGACGAGACAGCCTCGGTCTAAGTTGCTCTGCGCAGTGTATCACCCAGGTCCAGCGGTGGATCGAGCACCATACGTTGCCCCTGGGGCGCGTCCGGATTTTCCGTGCGCATAGCGATAATCTCGGCCGCAGCGCGCCCGATTTCAGCCCGGCACGCATCGGTTGTCGCCAGCTTTTTGCTGAACCCTTTCAGAAGGTTCAATCCATTGAACCCGGCCAGGCCCACGCGCCCTGGCACATCCATGCCCGCATCCGCGCACCAGAGCATGCCCCCAGCGGCAATGAGATCGTTGGAACAATAGAGGAAATCAAGATCCGGTGTCCGCGTTAGCATGGTCTCGGTCATCTCGCGTCCTTTGGCGAGCCCGGATCCGCCAGAGTAGAACTCGTGGTCGGCAATTTCGATTCCCGCCTTGGCAAGCGCTTGGGTGAAACCCTCAAACCGTTTCCGGGCCCGGTGATCGAGCGACATTTTCGTGCCCATGAAACCGATTTTGCTATAGCCCGCCGCAATGATGGCTTCGCCCATGACCCGACCGGCCCGTCGATGCGAGATGCCGACCATAGCATCGATCGGTTCACCATCTGTATCCATGATCTCGACAATAGGAATGCCCGCATTGCGCAACATGGCCTGCGAGGGTTCGGTATGCTCTAACCCTGCGATGATAATGCCGGAGGGGCGCCAAGAGAGCATCTCGTAGAGCACCTCTTCTTCCTTTTCCGGGCTGTAATTGGTGATCCCGATCACCGGTTGAAGCGGGCCGTCGTCGAGGATCGAAGTGATCCCCGTCATCACCTCTGGGAAGACCAAGTTCGACATCGACGGAATGATAACGGCTACAAGATTAACGCGTTGCGACGCGAGCGCCCCAGCGATTTTATTGGGCACGTATCCAAGCTTTTTCGCCGCTGCGAGTACTTTGGCGCGGGTCTGGTTCGACACATCACCCCGATTGCGCAAGACGCGGCTGACGGTCATTTCGCTCACGCCTGAAGCTTCCGACACATCGCGAAGCGTTAGCGGGCGTCGCCGATCGGGGCTCCCCGGCTCATGAGGCGGGGAGGCGGTCATTGTGCAACTGTATGAGGTGACGTCATGGCGCCAGAGTAACTGGTTCCGGCACCGGCTTGCAACGTGACACTGCGACGAAACGAAAGCAGCCCGGAATTCACCGGGCTGCATGAGCATTGTGATTTGGTGTCAGTGCCTTAGGCAGCAGCGACTTGGCTGTTTTCTGTCAGACGCGCATTGACGGTATCAACGGTTGTCTCCAGCGCAGGGATGTGAACGCCCCGCTGATCCGCGATGAGCTTGACCAACAGATCGACGCGTTCAATGGCATCTGAGCCGGCCTCGATCGCGCGTGCCGCCGACGAAGGCTTGAGCAAACCTTCTGCCGCTTTCGCGTATTTCTCGAAGGGAACATTGTCCGCTTCATCCGCGCCAAGTCCGACCACGATTTCAGCGATCTGCGTATAGATGCTACGGGACAGCTCGACATCACCAAGCACCGCCTCTTTGATCGGCTGTGCGCCAAAGGGCAGGATGCAGCGATAGTTGCCGGTCAGCAGCATGCTCCATTTCGCGAAGGGCACGAAAAGCGAGTCGTAGACGCGAAGCTTCACTGGGACGTCTTTGCCGTCAACGCGCACCGCAGCGATATCGGCTTCAAGCTCTTTCAGCATCGCAGTGTGTGCAGGATCCTCGAAAGGCGCTGACTTGAAGTTGGTCGGCAGACCGACATGCAAGACATTGCCCTTCGTTTCCGGCGGACGGAACGCCTGTGGATCAGGGCTACAAAGCGACACCAAACCCGGTGTGAAGCTTTGCCATGCGTCAGCGGTGGAAAATGCTGGGCGCAGTTTTTCTGCGTCGAGGCCGGGGATACGCTTGAGATACGGCAACGGCGGCATATTCATGATCGACAGACTTGGCACCTTTGCAAGCGCGATCCGAGACAGGAGCTTGCGGATATCGTCCCGCCCGTACTGGGGCTCTGACATCGCCAAAGCAACAAGATCATATTGAGACGGATCGGCATCAGACGGGGCAACCGCGTCCACATTACCGGGCAGATCATCAGATTTGAAAGCGCGATGTTCTGCCTCGTCCCGCAGCTTGATGCGCACTTCCGTGCCTTCTGCGTTGATCACATCCGCGGTGGACTGGCGACACACAAGTGTGACGTCATGGCCTGCCATCAAAAGCTTTGTCCCAAGCAGTGATCCATAGGACGCGCCAAGAATAAGAATTTTGCGTGCCATCGTGGTGTCTCCTTCCCGCAGCGATTGGGCGAGTAATATAGTTGCGCGGCCGTTTCTCCTACTCTTTTTAGGTCAACGTGTATAGGTTAGTAATTACAACTCGAAATATTGTAATGTTGTAAACTATGACCAAGACACTCATCGGCCCCAAGCTGCGCGAACTGCGCCGCAGCCGCAAGCAAACCCAAGCGCAGATGGCCAAGGCGCTTGGCGTGAGCCCGGCCTATGTGAACCTTCTAGAGAACAATCAGCGCAGCTTGTCAGTGCAAATGCTGATGGCCATTTCCGAAGCCTACGCCATCGATTGGCGCGATCTGGCAAAGGATGATTCCGCCCGACAGATCTCTGATTTGCGGCATGTTTTCAATGATCCAATCTTTGAAGACAAGAAGCCAGAATTGCAGGAACTGCGTGGGGCGATCGATCATGCCCCGAGACTGGTTGAAGATTTTCTCGACCTTTACAAATCTCATCGCCGGGCTCTGGACATTCTCACGCGTGTCAGCAGTGAATCGCAAATTGATGAGTTGGTGAAGCTATCGCCCGAGGCGCAGATCCACGACTTTTTCCGCCAAAGGCAGAATTACTGCCCCACGCTTGAGGTTGCGGCAGAGACAGTACACGCCCAGCACCACTTGGCGACCGAAGACCTTTTCTCTAGCCTCAGAGGCATCCTGCAGGACGATCACGGCATTCAGGTGGAAGTTCGCCGGATCGATCAAATGGAAGATTCGCTGCGAATCTATGACGAGGAAGGCGCCAAAGTCGCACTGTCCCAGGCTCTGAACTCTGAAAACCGCAGCTTTCAGCTTGCTCATGTTCTGGGGCTGGTCCGGTTTACCGATCAGATAGAAGAGCTTGTCACTGAAAGCGGGCTCGATGAACCGCAGGCGGTGACCCGGCTTCGCGTGGAATTAGCGAACTACTTCGCCGCGGCTTTGATGATGCCCTACTCTGCCTTCCTGCGAGAGGCCGAAACCTCCAGCTATGACATCGACCAAGTTGCGGCGCTGTTCGGGACGTCTTTTGAGCAAGCCTGCCAGCGGTTGACCACGCTAAACCGAGACAGTGAACGCGGTATCCAGTTTTTCTACTTGCGGATCGACAAGGCGGGCAACGTAACCCGGCGCGTGAACCCCACCTATTTCAGCCTCGCGGAGTCCGGTGGCTCTTGCCCGGTTTGGAACATTCACACCGCGTTTTACCGCCCCGGCGTGATCGTGCCGCAATTCGTGGAACTGCCCGACGGCCAACGGTTCTTTACCATGAGCCGTACGGTCCACCGTCCGGTCTTTAGTGAGGATACGCAGGACCGTCGGTTGACACTCACACTAGGCTGCGCGGCGGAGGATGCGCCGCGTCTGCGCTATGCCTCTCGCTACAATCTTGAGGATCCCAATCTCTACCGTCCCATTGGGATCAGCTGCCATCTCTGCCCGCGGCAGGCCTGTTCGCAACGCGCACACCAGCCGCTTTTCATCGATTTGCCCATGGACGCAAACAGGCGCGGCTCTACACGCTATGAAAGCTAAGAGCCGCGCCCGTGAAAGGTCTATGCCTCCGAACTCTGGCTGCGCCGCTTGCGCATTGCCCCTTGGATCAGCGGGTAGCTCGCCAAGGCAACGGCCAGAAGAATGCAAATCAAAGAGATTGGACGCTCGATAAAGGTCAGCGGATCCCCTTGGCTTGAGATCAGGGACTGCCGCAAAGAACGCTCAGCAAGCGGCCCAAGCACGATGGCAAGAACTGCCGGCGCAACCGGATAATTCAGCTTTCGCAGGAGATAGGCCGCAATCCCGATGATCAGCATGATCCAAGTGTCGAACATCCGATCGGTGGTCGCGAAAACACCGAGCACACACAGCACGAAGATGATTGGTGTAAGCAGTGTGAAGGGCATCGCCAACACACGGATGAAAACCGGGATGAGCGCGATGTTCAAAAGCACGGTTGCAAGGTTCGCGACATAAAGCGAACCGATCAAACCCCACACGAAATCCGGGCTTTCCGAGAACAGAAGCGGCCCAGGACGCAATCCCCAGATAATCATTCCGCCAAGCAGAATCGCGGTGGTGGGTGACCCGGGGATGCCAAGCGTCAACATGGGCAACATCGATCCGGTGGACGCCGCATTGTTGGCTGCCTCCGGAGCGGCAACGCCTGCGACATTGCCCTTGCCGAAACTGTCGGGGTCTTTGGAGAAGGTCTTGGAGAGACCGTAAGACATCAGTGCAGCAGGTGTGGCACCCGCTGCGGGCAAAGTCCCCACAAAGAAGCCAAGGAATGAGCCGAGCCAAGTCGAGTTGATATACTCTTTGATCTGGCCGAAATTAGCCCGCATCCGCGCCCACGTGATCTTGACATTGTGCATTTGCACCTTGCCCTTGGTGCTCTCCAACGTCCAAAGCATCTCTCCGATGCCGTAGACGCCGATGGCGAGCACAAGGAACCCAATGCCGCGCTGAAACTCGACCATGTCGAAGAATATCATCCGCGGTTGGCCCGAGATGATGTCAAAGCCGACGGCGGCCAGCACCAGACCCAGCAGGATTGAAAAGATCGTCTTGGGGATGTCGTCTCCGCCGAGCCCAATAAAGGTGGCAAAGGCGAGCACCATCAAGGCGAACTCCTCCTGCGGCCCGAATTTGAGCGCGAAGGCCGCGAGCGGTGGTGCGAAGAGCGTGAAGAGAATGACAGAGACCGTCCCACCGATGAAACTCGCTATGGCTGCTGCCATCAAAGCGCTATCAGCCTTGCCTGCCTGGGCCAGCGGTCTGCCGTCAAAGACCGTTGCCACGGCGGTGGACGCCCCGGGGATCCCCAGCGTGATCGAACTGATCGCGCCGCCATACATCGCCCCATAGTAAAGCGCGGCAAGGAAGATGATTGCAGCCGTCGGCGGGACAAGAAAGGTCACCGGCAGGAGGATCGCAACACCATTGACAGACCCGAGCCCCGGCATGCAGCCCACGAACAGACCTGCAAGACAGCCGGCAAAGATCATGAACAGGTTCAGCGGTTCAAAGGCCTGAAGCAGCCCGGAACCAAGAGAAAGGAGGATTGTTTCCATTATGGCGCCTCCTCAATAGAACCATTCGTAGCGGAAATTATCGATCCAAAGGAAACCTTCCTCAAAGATAGGCAATCCCTTGGGCAGATACTTTGTCAACGCTACTTCGAACATCAGATAAACAAAGATCGGCGTTCCAATCACCATTGCGGCTGTCATGCCCCAACCATGACCGCCCAGAAAGCGCACATAGAGCAGCATGAAGAGCATCAACGAAATGTAGGTGCCTAGGAATGTGATCGATATGAGCAGCGCCAGCAGCGCACCCGCAGAGACCGAGACGATGAACATGGTCTCTGGCGAGATATAGTCCTCTGTTGAGCGGCTTTCCGGCGTCGCACCTCTGAACCAGCGGATCAGCGTCGCAAGAGACGCCAAGGCCATTCCGCCAGACAACCAGAATGGCCACATGCCAGCGCCGGGGCCGCGTCCTTCCACCCAGCCGATCCGAAGGCCGTCGAAATAGACATTTGCCATCAAGCCGAGCGAGAATAGGAGCGTCGCGATGGCCATCAATAACTCTGCCGTGCGCACTGTCATATCGATAACTCCGTTGCACCCAAGAGGAGCGCAAAGTCTCTCCGCTCTCGGCGCGCGGCACGTCGAGGTGGCAAAGTCCTTGCTGTGGGCTGGGATAGGGGCGGGCCCGCTTGTGGCAGGCCCGCGCTGTTTTTTTACTCGCCAGTGATTTTGGCGGCGCCAACAGCCTGGATCAGATCAGAATGATCCTGAGCGGCTTTGGCGTGGAAGGCTGCGAGATCATCACCCTTCATCATTGTGTCGCAGGTCAGACCGTCTGAGACGCAGAAGGCCTGCCATTCTTCGCTGTCGAAGAGCTCTTGGAAGAGGTTTGTGTACCACTCAACAGCTTCAGGATCCATTCCTGGAGGGCCATTGACCGAGCGCTGCATATAGTACTCGATATCCACACCCAGCTCTTTTGCTGTTGGTGTGTCCGGGAACGCAGCCATCCGCTCAGCTGTGAACTGTACCAGCGGCTTAGAGTTGCCCGCGCGATAGAACTCCATCTGCTCCGCAGGGTTGTTCACAGTGCTGTCGATCTGGTTACCAACCAAATTCTTGGCCACAGTGCCGCCGCCCGGGAAGGGGATGTAAGTCACCTCATAGTCGAACTCGTTTTCCATCATTGCGGTCAGGATTGAGTCTTCCTGGCCAGAACCGGTGCCGCCGACTTTCCAGTCGAGACCCGCATCTTTGACGGTGGAGACATAGCTGTCGAGATCGGTGATATCGTCGCGGTCGGTGTTCACCCAAAGCAAGAAGGTGTCCATCGCCATGAGCCCGATCGGCGTGAACTGCGTGATGTCTACACCCAGATCTTCTTGGATGATCGGAGTGGTGTAGAAGCTGTTCAGCGTCATCATGACGGTGTGGTTGTCACCTTCTTTATCCTGAAGATAACGCAGGGCTTCCGCACCTGATCCGCCGGGCTTGTTGATCGGAATGAACGGGCGTGGGCTAAGGTCTTTGGTTTCGATCAGACCCTGGAGCAGACGTGCAATCTGGTCGGCACCGCCGCCAGTGCCTGCCATAATGATGAATTCAACAGGCTTCCGCGGTTGCCACTCGGCAAAAGCGGCAGGTGCTGAGACCGCAAGTGCTGCGGCACTCACGGCTAGAGTTTTGAGAATTGTCATGGCTTTCCTCCCTGTGTTGTCCATGAACTTCGTTTTGCCCTAATCGACGATCTGATTATTTCCATTGTCTCTTCAGGCAGTTGGGGTATCGCAGCCAGCGTTTTTGGTGTTTTTCTCCAGGTCAATGCACAAGCACCACTGGTTTTTTCGACTGACTTACGACCGTTTGCGAGTTTCCTCCCAAGACTGTTTCCCGCTCGAAGCTTTGATGATAGGCGCCCATGATCAATAGACCAGCACCCACCGCTTCGGTTTCCTCAAGTAACTGCCCGCCCACAACGCCGTGGCCGGCAAATCTTCGCACCGTCGAGGAAACACCACGTGTTTCCAGGTAGACCTGGAACTCTTCGGCAGAAGCACTGTGTTCACTTTCCCCCGACGTCAAAATCGTCACCGATTGCGCCGTCTCGATCAGGGGCATCGCGAGCGCTGCAGCTCTTGAGGCCTCAAGTGAACCGTTCCAAGCAAATGTCACACGCTCGCAGAAATCCTGTGGCACAGAACCTCCATTGGGGCACATCATTACCGCCCGCCCGGAAGAAAACAATGCTGTTTTCAGTGTGTTCGCCCCAAGATTACGCTCTGGCTCAGGTTGCGGGATGCAGATCAGGTCGGCAAGCCGGCCAAAATGCTTGACCGCATCGATCTGCTTGCCTTCGTATTCCACGAAAACTGCCGAAGCGTCATCTTGTCCCGGATTTTGTTCCTTCAGATCAAGCTTTGCAGCGATGTCTTTGAACTCTGACGAAAGCTGTTTGGCGGTCACATCGACATTGGCTTGCGCGGCTTTTTCAATTTGCTGACGCATGGCCGCGGGGATCACCACACCGAAGGGCATCAGATCGTCGGCGCGCGGGTGGCAATGCACCACCTGCACTCTGGAGGCGAACTTCTTCGCAACCACTGCTGCATGCGCCAAAACATTCGCGCCCATGCCGTCACCGCGCACCGGCACCATGATCGATTTGATGAGCGCCCCGGTCATCGCTTAGAACAGACCATCGATCTGACCCGCCTCGTTGATGCGGATCATCTCTGCAGAAGGCACTTTCGGCAAGCCAGGCATGGTCATGATCGCGCCACAGATGGCGACGATAAAGCCAGCACCGGCACTTAGGCGCACCTCTCGGATCGGCACATTGTGGCCATTGGGGGCCCCACGCAGATTGGGATCGGTGGAGAAAGAATACTGCGTCTTCGCCATACAAATCGGCAGATCACCGTAGCCTTGGTCTTCCCATTCCTTCAGTTGCTGTCGGATCTTGGTATCTGCCTCAACTTCATCGGCGCGGTAGATACGCTTGGCGATGGTTTCGATCTTTTCAAACAAGGACATGTCTGAGGGATAGAGCGGCGCATATTGCGCGGTCCCGCTTTCCACCAGCTCAACAACTTTATGCGCGAGGTCCTTGATCCCTTCAGACCCCTTCGCCCAGTGCATGCACAAAATCGCCTCCGATCCTTGGTCTTGGACGAAGTCTTTGACTGCTTGAATTTCTGCGTCTGTATCGGTGACGAAATGGTTAATCGCCACGACAGCAGGCACACCAAACTGCTTCACGTTTTCGATGTGACGGCCAAGGTTGGCGCAACCAGCCTTCACAGCATCAACATTTTCCATGCCAAGATCGGCCTTCGCGACGCCGCCATTCATTTTCATCGCGCGCACTGTGGCAACGATCACAACCGCTTTCGGCGAAAGGCCGGCCTTGCGGCATTTGATGTTCATGAACTTCTCAGCGCCGAGATCGGCCCCAAACCCAGCTTCTGTAACCACATAGTCGGCGAGTTTCAGCGCTGTTTTGGTGGCCACGACCGAATTACAGCCATGCGCGATATTCGCGAAGGGCCCACCATGAACAAAAG
>JBCDGN010000070.1:0-20007 GCA_038751255.1 Pseudomonadota bacterium | reverse complement strand
TATCGAACGCGGTGAGACAGTCGCAGATTTTGACTGGGTGACCGGCTTTGAAGACGCCACTGGCTGTATGGTCAATGTCAAAACCGCCAACACTTCTGACGAAATGGTCGCGCTCATGAATGAAGGTGGGTTTGACCTCGTAACCGCCTCGGGAGACGCCTCATTGCGCATGATCGCGGGCAAGCGCGTGCAGCCTGTTAACACATCTTTGATCCCCAGCTGGGACACGATCGATGACCGCCTCAAGCAAGCGCCTTGGCACTATGTCAACGATCAGAACTTCGGCACGCCGTATATGTGGGGCCCGAATATTTTGATGTATAACACCGAGGTTTTTGGCGACAGTCCGCCAACCTCGTGGAGCGTCGTTTTTGAAGAAATGACCCTGCCAGATGGGGAGAGCAACAAGGGTCGCGTGCAGGCCTATGATGGGCCGATCCATGTCGCCGATGCGGCGATGTATTTGATGACCCACAAGCCTGAACTCGGCATCACTTCGCCCTATGAATTGAATGCAGAGCAATACGCAGAGGCGCTGGACCTGCTGCGTGTACAGCGCACGCTGGTCAGCCGCTATTGGCATGATGCCTTCATCCAAATCGACGATTTCAAGAACGAAGGCATGGCCGCTTCGGGCTCTTGGCCGTTTCAGCGCAATCTGCTGCAAGGCGATGGCGCGCCAATTTCCTCTGTCATCCCAGAAGAAGGCGTCACCGGCTGGGCCGACACTACCATGATGCATGTCGATAGCGAGAACCCAAACTGCGCCTATATGTGGATGGAGCACACGCTCTCGTCGAACCTCATGTCGGATCTGTCGGTCTGGTTTGGCGCAAACCCTGCTGTCCCTGCGGCCTGCACCGATGGGCGCGGCATGCAGACTGCCGAGGGTTGCACCAAGAACGGCATGGACGATTTCGAAAAAGTGCGTTTCTGGACCACACCTGTGACCAGTTGCGAAAGCCAAGGTGAGTGCGTCCCCTATTACCGCTGGGTGTCCGACTACATCGGCGTGATTGGTGGACGGTAGCGACCTAACTGTCTTGCGCGGCGAATATCAGGCCGCGCAAGATCACAGGCAAACCATGACAGTAGCGATTTCCTTTTCCGGCGTGTCGCGCCATTTTGGGGCCGTCCGCGCGGTGGATGGGGTAGACCTTGATATTGGTGAGGGCGAATTTTTCGCCCTTCTGGGGCCGTCTGGTTCGGGCAAGACCACATGCTTGCGTCTTATCGCTGGGTTTGAGCAACCCACGGCCGGACGCATCTTGATTTTTGGCGACGATGCGACAGCAACGCCCCCTTATCGGCGGCCCGTGAACACAGTTTTTCAAGACTATGCTCTGTTTCCTCATCTCAATGTGCGGGACAATGTGGCCTACGGTCTAATGGTCCGCGGGGATGGCAAACCCGCGCGCCACGCAGCCGCTGATGAGGCGCTGTCATTGGTGTCTTTGGGCGAGTTTGGTGATCGCAAACCCTCAGAGCTGTCCGGTGGTCAACGCCAACGTGTCGCCTTAGCCCGCGCTCTGGTGATGCAGCCCAAGGTCCTTTTGCTCGATGAACCCCTTGGCGCACTAGACCTTAAGCTGCGCGAACAAATGCAGGGCGAATTAAAGGCCCTTCAACGCCGTCTTGGCATCGCCTTTGTCTTTGTGACCCATGATCAGGGAGAGGCTCTGTCTATGGCCGACCGGGTCGCGGTGTTTAACGATGGCCGTATTCAGCAAGTTGACAGCCCGAAAGAGGTTTATGACCATCCCAAGACACCTTTTGTGGCAGATTTTGTTGGCGCATCAAATGTTCTGCCGGCCGATCTCGTTCATCGGCTGACAGGGCGCAAAACCCCGGCCAGCCTTCGCCCTGAAGCTATCAGACTCGGCGATGGTCCATTGTCAGGCTTGGTGGAGGCCCACGCGTTTCTTGGCTCAGCCACCCGGACAGAAGTGAACTGCAACGGGACGAGGATAAAGGTCCTGTTGCCCAACGGTGTGCGTATTCCCGAGACGGGAGAGACCGTGTCGCTAACCTGGGCAGACGAGGCGCTGCATATCATGGACACTTCTGATGGCTGAGGCAACAGAGTCGCGATGGTCTGACACGCTTTGGCGACGACCTGGGCTGCTCCTCGCGCTTCTGTTGACACCGCCACTGCTGTGGCTGGGGATTGTCTATCTTGGCTCACTCTTTGCGCTGCTTGCGCAGAGTTTTTTTTCAATCGACGAGTTCTCGGGCCTGATCAACTACGAATTCACCCTGAAAACCTATGCCGAACTGCTGCGTGCCTCAAATTTCGACATCATCCTGCGGACCATTGCGATGGCCTCTGCTGTCACCATTGGCGCGGTCTTTGTGGCTTTCCCCATCGCCTATTACGCGGCCCGCTATGCGCGCGGGCGGTGGAAGGCCCTGTTTTACCTCGGCATCATGCTTCCGCTTTGGTCGAGCTACCTGGTCAAGGTTTATTCTTGGAAACTGATCCTCGCCAAGGAAGGCATTCTAAACTGGCTGTTTGAGACGCTACACTTGGCTTGGCTGCTCGAAGCCTATCTCGCCATCCCAGTCATTGGCGGCAATTCCCTGTCAGTGAGTTGGACCGGCACCTTCCTCGTCTTTCTCTATGTCTGGCTGCCCTTTATGATCCTGCCTATTCAGGCGTCGCTCGAACGGGTACCACCTTCGATGCTGGAGGCCTCCGGTGACCTGGGCGCCAGGTCCGGCCAAACCCTGCGCTATGTGGTCTTACCTCTGGCCCTGCCGGGGATCATCGCGGGCAGCATCTTCACCTTTTCGCTGACCATGGGCGATTACATTATACCCCAAATCGTTGGCACCTCGGCGCGGATGATCGGTCAGGCCGTGTATCAGTTTCAGGGGACCGCGGGGAACATCCCGCTGGCTGCCGCCTTTGCCGTGGTACCGATTGTCGTGATGGGAATATACTTGACGCTGGCCAAACGCGCGGGGGCCTTCGATGCACTCTAAAGCATCTCTGGGCCTCAAGATCGCCGCGATCGGAGGATTGTTGTTCCTTCATCTGCCGATCCTGCTGATCTTCGCCTATGCGTTCACGACTGAGGACAAAAGCTATCAATGGCCGCCGCCTGGATTCACACTCCAATGGTTTGAGGTGACGTGGAATCGCCCCGATGTTTGGCAAGCGCTTGGTCTATCGCTGCGGGTCGCATGCGTCTCAACTGTGATTGCGATGGTGCTCGGCACCCTTTGCGCGGCTGCTGTGGCGCGTTTCAGGTTCTTTGGGCGAGAAACGATATCATTGCTTGTGATCCTGCCCATCGCGCTGCCAGGTATCATCACGGGAATTTCGTTGCGAAGTGCGTTCAACATCGCGGATATCCCCTTCAGCACCTGGACGATCATTCTCGGCCACGCGACGTTCTGTATCGTGGTGGTCTACAACAATGCGGTGGCCCGCTTCCGCAGGACATCAAGCAGCCTCATAGAAGCATCGATGGACCTTGGCGCAACCTATTGGCAGACGCTGCGCCATGTCATCATGCCCAATATCGCGACGGCTTTGCTAGCAGGTGGCATGTTGGCATTTGCGCTGAGCTTTGACGAGGTGATCGTCACCACCTTTACAGCGGGCCAGCAGCAGACCCTACCGATTTGGATGCTCGAAGAGCTGGTCCGCCCGCGCCAGCGGCCGGTCACCAATGTGGTGGCTATGGTGGTTGTGCTGGTCACTTTCCTGCCGATCCTCGGCGCCTATTACCTGACCCGTGGCACTGAGACGGTCGCGGGACAGGGCAAGTAACAGATCTGACTAAGGGAGAGACAAGATGGAAACGAATATGCTGATCGGCAGCGCCTTCGAGGCTGGCACCGAGACCGAAGAAACCGTTCTGAATCCCCGCACGGGCGAGACGATCCTGAAAATGCCCGAGGCCAATCCCGATCAGATCGACCGTGCCGTTGCGGCGGCCCGCGCCGCGTTTTCAGCATGGGCCAAGACGACCCCTGCCGAGCGGTCTGGCCTTCTGCTGCAAATCGCGGACGCTGTTGAGGCCGATCTTGAAAACCTTGCCGCGCTCGAAGCGCTGAACTGCGGCAAGCCCATCAACGAAGTGCGCAACGAAGAAATCCCCGCGGTCGCAGACTGTTTCCGTTTCTTTGCCGGCGCAGTGCGCAACATGCACGGGCCCATCGCAGGGGGATATATGGAGGGGCACACGTCCATGATCCGGCGAGACCCCATTGGCGTTGTCGCCTCGATCGCGCCTTGGAATTACCCGATTATGATGATGGCCTGGAAACTCGCCCCTGCCCTTGCCGGTGGGAACACTGTGGTGATGAAACCATCTGAGCAAACGCCTCTGACTGCGCTGGCCTTCGCCAAGATCCTTTCGGGGATCCTGCCCGAAGGCGTGGTGAACGTGATCACCGGCCAGGGCAGCTCGGTCGGCAATGCGCTTGTGAATCACCAGGGCGTCGACATGATTTCGATCACAGGAGATGTGGCAACCGGCAAGAAAGTGTTGATGGCAGCCTCCAAGGGGGTGAAGCGGACACATCTTGAGCTAGGTGGGAAAGCCCCAGTGATCGTCTATGGCGATGCGGATCTGGCGCGGACCATCGATGGGCTGAAGGCTTTTGGCTACTATAACTCCGGCCAGGACTGCACGGCTGCATGCCGTGTCTATGCCCATGCCAATATCTATGACAATTTTGTTGCGGATCTTTCAGCGGCTGCCGCGAGCATCGTGTTCGATCACACCGACGACACGTTGAATGAGATCCCGCCACTTATCTCTCCACGCCAAAGGGACCGGGTCGCAAGCTTTGTGGAACGCGCAGCGGAACAGACCCACATCGATATCGTCACCGGCGGGGGTCATGTCGAGGGCAACGGGTTTTATTACACGCCCACGGTCGTTGCGGGCGCGCTTCAGCAAGACGAGATCGTACAGCGCGAGGTGTTTGGACCGGTGGTTTCCGTGACGCGTTTTACGGACGACGACCCGGTCATCGACTGGGCCAACGATAGCCCCTATGGGCTGGCGTCGTCGGTCTGGACTGGCGATATTGGCAAGGCGATGGAGGCCTCTGCGGCTCTGCAATATGGCTGCACCTGGGTGAACACGCATTTCATGCTGGTGAACGAAATGCCCCATGGCGGCCTGAAACAATCTGGGTACGGCAAAGACATGTCGATGTATGCGCTTGAGGACTATACCGCAGTGCGCCATGTGATGATCGCGCACTGACCGACGAAGTCGCTGAAAGCAAATATCAAACGACGCGTAATGCACGAGGTTGCCAGCTTAACCATTTGGCCAGCTTCGTGCTGCGAGAAATTTGCCCCTCCCAGTCCTCTCCGATCAGATGATCGCGCGGTTCGGGAACTGCGAAAACTTCAAAGGTCTAGTTCGCGATCAGCTGCTCTAGTTCCGCCGCGGCCGCCTGGAGACGGCCAATATGCTGACGCGCTGCCTCAAGATCGGTGCGCACTGTTGGCGCATGAAAAGAGACCGTCGATAAAAGCCGTCTTTGGTCATCGTAGATCGGCACAGCGATAGCGATCATGCCGTCCATAAACTCTTCTCTGTCTTCGGCATGTCCTAGGACCCGGATTTGCGCGATTTCTTCGCGCAACTCTTCTGGATCGGTGATGGTTGCTTTCGCGCGCGGCGTAAAAACAGCGGCGCGCAGGTACCTTTCAAAATGGTTCTCATTGAGCGTGGAAAGATAGGTCTTACCACTCGCGGTGCAGTAGAACGGGACATGCGTTCCAATCGGCAGCTGGATGCGCAGCGGCCATTTGGTCTCAACTCGGTCGAGATAGACCATGTCCTCCCGATCTGGCACGGCGATGTTGCAGGTCTCTCCGATATCTTCAGCCAGTCTACTGAGAACGGCCAGACGCGCGGTCCGAACGCGGAGGGAGGATAGGACATTGGTCGACATGCGGCGTAGCCGTTTGCCGGGGGTGTAGGACTTCCCGTCGAGTTCGCGAATGATGAAGCCCTGGGCCTCAAGCGTCGCAAACAGCCGATGGATGGTTGGTTTGGGAAGCCCGATTTTCTGATTTACGTCTGTCGGCGTGACAGGCACGCCGACACGAGCCAGTTCTTCGAGGATCAGAAGCGTTCGAAGATTGGTGGGAATGTTCCCACTGTCGAGATCCTCATTCGAACCGTCCATCTATGTCCTCCGTCTACCGATCCGGCAGCAGGATCGTCGTCAAATCAGGCACCAAAGCAACAATGATCCATACCGTCAGAAGCGCGCCGAGATACATTGTCGTGTGGCGGAGCAGCCGGAAATATGGCACGCCGGTAACCCCGCTCGCAACGTAGAGATTAAGCCCATAGGGCGGCGTGATAAAGCCGATCGATGCTCCGACGAGGAAAATGACCGCGAAATGGATCGGATCTACACCAACCGAAGCCGCGATTGGCGCCAAGATAGGCGCAAGGATGATAGTGACTGGAAGGCTCTCTAGGATCATACCAGAGACGAAAACGATGGCCATCGCCGTGAAGAGCACCGCGTGATAGCCCCCCATGCTGGTGACGAAATTGCCAATCACTTCTTGGGCGCCTAGCAGCGATAGAATCTGCTGCATAACCACAGAGATCGCGATCAAGGGCGCGAGAATGCCGGTGATCTGGGCTGAGCGCATCGTGATAGACGGCACCTCTGTGACCTTGAAACCTTCAACAACGAGCATCTCCCCGTAACTCTTATCGGCAACAGGTCGATCGGCTGCCGGGGCACCCATAAGGCGGAAGATCGGCAAGGATGCGAGGCCCACGATCACACAAAACCCAACAGTCACGCCTGCGGCCTCGGTCGGGGAAAACTTGCCTGTGTAGATCCCCCAAAGGACGAGCCCAATGGCAAAGAAGCCCAACCAAGCACCGATGGCGGTTTTCAGCACTCTGCTCATGTGCAGGGGAATAAGATGGCCCCATCCATTGATTTTACAGACCACCCAACAGGCGCCCATCATCCCACCAACCATCATGGCCCCAGGAATGATCCCGGCAACAAACAGGTCCGAGATCGGCAGGTTGAGCAAAAACCCGTAGACGATGAAAATGATCGACGGGGGGATGATGATGCCAACTGTGCCACCTGCGGCAGCGGTTGCGGCAGAGAACCGTTCGTCATAGCCACCTTTGACCATCTCTGGATGCAGCATCGATCCGATGGTCGCCGTCGTGGCAGAGTTCGACCCCGAAATCGCCGCAAACAGCCCGCAAGCCCCTAAGGACGCCATGGCGAGACCGCCACGCACCCATCCCAGGCAGGCATAGGCGAAATCCGATAATCGTCGGGCGATCCCGGATTTGTTGATCAGGTCACCGGTGAGAATGAAAAGCGGCATCGCCAAAAGCGCAAAACCGTCTGTGAAAACGTCCGAGAGTGCCGAGCCGATATTGTCCAGGGTCATCCCTAGAACAAAACTGCATCCCAGCACCCAATAGGCGATGACCAGAAAGACCGGCACGCCCAGCATGAACAGCATTGTAACGCCGATTGAGATCAGGGTGATCAGAGTCCCGTCTGTCATGTCTCGCCCCTCAATCTGCGCCGATAACAGCAGGTTGGATCAACGCGCGGCCTTCGTTGTAGTTTCTCAGATCATCCATCAGGTTTTCGATCACCCGTGCCGCCATCATCGTGAACGCCAAGGGCACGGTGATGAGAAACCACCACTGCAAGACGTTGTCGGTGCCCAGCAGGATCTGGAAGTTGGAGGCCGAGTTTGCGGCCACACGCGCCGAAGTCACGAAAACAACCCAGCAAAATATAAGCCAAAGAACTGCATCCAAGATCAAACACGCCAGTTGGCCGGTACGCCCGAAATTGGTCCGAAACTCTGCAAAAGCCAAATGGGTCCTAAGACGAATGTTATAAGCACAACCAAACCAAGTCATGATCAGGAACAAAAACGGAGGCAATGTGGTGGACCAAGGAGCTTGCTGGCTCAAAACGAAACGCCGGAACACTTCGACAAAGATTATCCCTGCGATCAGCAGATAGCTCCAAACCATCACGCTGCGCTCAAGATGGCGGTCGATCAGAGGAATGGCTCTGTAAAGACCAAGCAAGACGACCGCCCCTATCAACATCGCCACAAGCCCAATGGGCCATGCACCTGGCGTCGAAAAGGCCTGGCGCATTTCCCAAGCATCGTTGGAAAACAACGTCGCCACCACCGATGCTGCATCGGCGAAAATGCTGTTCATTTGATCCTCCCAGCGAGCCGGTAGCGCCGGCTTCTGTATGATAACTGAGTTGGCAGTCTCGTTTTGGACAGCACCGCCGAAGCGGTGCTGTTGTTATTTGTGGGCCGAGATCAGCTTGAACGCCACCAGCGGCGTGGCTCAACATTCTCTGGCAACATGTCGGCAGGAACCTCCCGCGCGACGGCTGCGATATCGGTATAAGTGTCGATACCGCCGGCCCAATTATTGAGACGCTCGCGCCATTGTGCCCAAGGTTCCGGATTGTACTCGGGGCTGCACATCTCTTCCGCGATCTTGATTTCCGAGGCTGGCAGGAAGGCGGGCCGCACATTGTTTTCAACGAAGATCGTATTGGGCAGCTGCGGATCCGAGAAACCCACTGTCTTCACAAGTGCCGCTTCATTGGCTGCCTGGACATGAACCTGCGCCAGGTACGCCGATTCCATGATGGCATCCTGCAAATGCGGCTCCATCTCGTCGAAAACGCTAGCAGACATAGAGGTGTGTTCGGTGCCGCAGAAGAATTTCAGGTCCACCGATTGGCTGACCACCGGGCTCATATTCGCGTAAGCCACAGCGGATGCCCAAGTCTCGGCCCCGTCAATCAGACCTTGCTTCAGGCCATCGAGGGTTTCTTCCCAAGCGACGGGCACAGGGTTGAGGTTCAGAAGCTGCATCGCAATCCGGCCCAATTGCGTGCCAGTGACGCGGTTCTTCGTCCCGAAGAGTTGCTCCAGTTTGGTGACGGTTGGGTTCTTTTCCCAGCCCAGACCAAGCTGAATGCCGCGCAATTCGGCGTGGGAGAAGAGGAATTTCAGCCCGTGTCGTTTCTCAAGCGGATCGCGCAGAACGCGCTGGCTTTCCGGGCTATAGAGGAAATGGTACTGCGACGCCCGACCTGGGAACATGAATGCATAGTCGAGAACATTGAGATACGGCGCCCCACCGGCAGAGTTTTGCGTGGAGGCAGCGTAGATATCGATGATCCCGAGCTGAGTTTTTTCGACGCAGTTTAGCTGGCCGCAGATCTGATTATCGCCGATGAATTCGACTCGAATCTCGCCTTCGGTCCGCTCTTCAAGATCGCGCGCGAACTCGAGGCAGCCAGCGCGTTCGATGAGCAGGTTCCGCGCGTTGAAACCTGCCGCCCCGAATTTCAACGTATGCTTGGGCTCATTGGCGAAGCGCTTTTCATATGTTGATTCAGCAGCTTTCGCCAAACTCGGCAAGCTGACCATGCCGGTCAGTCCCCCCGCAGCCAACACTGTCGATGTGATGCCATACTGTCCCGTGAGACGCATCAGATCGCGCCGCGATATGCGGGCGAGCTTGTTCATAACCGACATCTCATTCCTCCCTATTATATAAATGAGACTTGCAGTCTCAAAAAAACACAGTAGGTTCGACTTGGCAAGAAAGAAAAAGACCAGCCGGGGGAGGATGCCAAAATGGATGCACAGTTAGCCGATTACATTGTTGTCGGTGCTGGCTCTGCAGGCTGTGTTTTGGCGAACCGTCTCAGCGAAGATCCCGAGTGCCGCGTCATCCTCATCGAAGCAGGCGGGCGGGATTGGAACCCTTGGATCCATGTCCCGGTTGGCTATTTCAAGACCCTGCACAATCCCAAAACCGACTGGTGTTACAAAACCGAACCTGAACCCAATCTTAACGGACGTTCTTTGGATTGGCCGCGGGGCAAAACCCTTGGTGGATCAAGTTCGATCAACGGACTGCTCTACGTGCGCGGTCAAAGCGACGATTATGATCATTGGGCGCAGCTCGGGAACAAAGGCTGGGGGTGGGAGGATGTCCTGCCGCTTTTCAAGCGCTCTGAGACCCATGAAGACGGTGAGACCGAGATCCACGGCGGTCAGGGTGGACTTTCGGTATCGCGCATTCGCGCGAAAAGCGCCATCGCCGAAGCCTTTATCGATGCCGCTGTCGAAATGGGCGTGCCCCGGACCGAGGACTATAATGGTGGCAGTCTCGAAGGAGCGGGATACTTTCATCAAACCGCACGCGGGGGGTTTCGGTGTTCGAGCGCGCGGGCCTTTCTGAACCCCGCCAAATCGCGCCCCAATCTCGATATCCTTACCCATGCGCATACCGAAGCCTTGCTTTTTGAGGAGGACGATCCTCGCAAAGTGCGCGGGGTCCGGATAACGCGCAAAGGCCAAACGCAGGATATCACGCTCCGCGAAGGAGGTGAGGTGATCCTCTCGGCTGGGGCCATTGGCTCCCCGCAGATACTTGAGCTGTCAGGGATCGGGCGGGGGGATGTGCTTTCCAAGGCTGGGGTCGACTTGCGCCACGACCTGCCCCATGTCGGCGAAAACCTTCAAGACCATCTGCAAATCCGCCTGGTCTATGAGGTCAACGTCCCAACGCTCAATGACGCGATCAACCGGTTTCTGCCGCGGATGGATATTGGCCTGCGCTATGTGCTGTTTCGCAAGGGGCCGATGAGCCTTGGCGCAAGTCAGGTGACAATCTTCGCGAAGTCGCAAGAAGGTTTGGAGACGCCTGACATCCAGTTTCATTTCCAACCGCTCTCGGCGGAGAAACCCGGGATTGAGATGCATGATTTTTCGGGGATCACCTCTTCGGTCTGTCAATTGCGTCCCGAAAGCCGCGGACACATTCATATCTCGAGCCCAAAGGCACAAGACTACCCTAAAATCGTCCCGAATTACTTATCTGCGAAGGCAGACCAGCTTTGCGCGGTCAGGGCGATCAAGTTTGCGCGGTCAATGACGAAAACACAGGCATTGTCACCCTTCGTTGTCCGGGAGCACGTGCCCAACAGCAATCCGCAAAGCGATGAAGACCTGCTCGATGTGGCACGCTCAATCAGCCAAACCATCTATCACCCAACAAGTACCTGTCGCATGGGCAGTGATGGCTCGGCCGTTGTCGATGACAGACTTCGGGTCCACGGAATCGCAGGGCTACGCGTCGCCGATGCGTCCATCATGCCCAGTATCATCAGCGGCAATACCAACGCTCCAACCATCATGATCGGCGAGAAAGCCAGCGACATGATCCGAGAGGATCGACGCGTCTAATCACTTCCATCCCCTTCGCTGTTATACGACCGAAAGGACTAGCCATGAAAATGACGACCGAAGAGGCGTTCATTAAAACACTCCAAATGCATGGTATTGAGCATGCTTTTGGGATCATCGGGTCTGCGATGATGCCGATCTCTGATCTATTCACGGCCGCGGGAATCAAGTTTTGGGACTGCGCCCACGAGGTCAATGCGGGCATGTCCGCAGATGGCTACACCCGCGCCACGGGCAAAATGTCGATGGCCATCGCCCAAAACGGCCCTGGCATCACCAATATCGTGACCCCGATCATCACCGCCTATTGGAACCACACGCCTTTATTGTTGGTGACGCCGCAAGCGGCGAACAAGACCATTGGTCAGGGTGGCTTCCAAGAAGTCAAACAAATGGCGATGTTCGAGGATTGCGTTTGTTATCAAGAAGAAGTGCGTGACCCGAGCCGCATTGCCGAGGTTCTCAATCGCGTCATCATGAAGGCCCATCGCGGTTCCGCCCCAGCACAGATCAACGTGCCCAGAGACATGTGGACCCAGGTCATCGATATCGATCTGCCGCAGATCGTACAGATCGATCATCCACCAGGGGCGCCATCTGCCATTACTGAGGCCGCAAAACTGCTTTCTGAGGCAAAATTTCCAGTGCTTCTGAACGGAGCTGGCGTGGTCCTCTCCGGCGCTATTCCCTCCGCGGCGGCTTTAGCAGAGCGTCTGGCGGCGCCTGTGTGCTGCAACTACCAGCACAACGACGCCTTCCCCGGCCATCACCCGCTCGCCTGCGGGCCGCTTGGCTACAATGGATCCAAGGCAGCGATGGAAATGATGGCTCAGGCCGATGTCGTTCTGGCGCTAGGAACGCGTCTGAACCCTTTCTCATCGCTCCCTGCCTATCAGACCGAGTATTGGCCGAAAGATGCTAAGATCATTCAGGTCGATATCAACGCAGATCGGATCGGCCTAACAAAACGCGTAGCTGTAGGGATCCAAGGGGATGCACGCGCCGTAGCAGAGCAGTTGTTGGAAAGCCTGCCCGATGATCTGGCAGGTGCAGCACAGACAGAACGGCGCGGCAAAATTGCCCAAGCGAAGTCAGCCTGGGCGCAAGAACTGACCTCGATGGATCATGAGGAAGACAGCGATGAGGGCGTGACCTGGAACGAGCGCGCTCGCACCAAAGAACCCGATCGCATGTCGCCCCGCCAGGCTTGGCGTGCACTGATGTCAGCGCTGCCAGAAGAGGCGATTATCTCCACAGATATCGGAAACAACTGCGCCAGCGGCAATGCCTATCCGAGCTTTCCAAAAGGCCGGAAATATCTCGCCCCGGGTCTCTTTGGACCTTGTGGCTATGGCTTGCCGTCTATTCTCGGCGCAAAGATCGGTTGCCCAGATGTGCCGTGCGTCGGATTTGCCGGTGATGGCGCCTTCGGCATTTCCATGAACGAGTTAACTGCCTGTGGCCGGGGGGATTGGCCTGCGATCACAATGGTGGTTTTCCGCAACTACCAATGGGGCGCGGAGAAACGCAACTCGACCCTTTGGTTCGAAGACAACTTTGTCGGCACCGAACTGAACCTCGGTGTGAACTATGCCAAAGTGGCCGATGGATGCGGTCTCAAAGGCGTTCAGGTCACCACCATGGACGAGACGACCGAGGCGCTGCGAACCGCGATTGACGCGCAGATGTCACAGAATGTCACCACACTGATCGAGGTCGTCTTAAACCAAGAACTTGGTGAACCGTTCCGGCGCGATGCGATGAAAAAACCGGTGCAAGTTGCAGGTATTCAGGCGTCTGACTTCCGCCCGCAGCAACCTCGTCTTTGACCATTGACCTCCGCCGCGCATCGCGTCTTGTGATGTTACGAGTACAGGTCCCGGCAGTAATTTTGCCGGGACCACGTTAGTCTTTTTTGAGAAGGAGCCCTCGATGGCTCAACCCTCTGCTTCCGTTTCAGATCGTTGGACCGACCTCCAGGCCCGCAGCAAAGTTCTCGCACCTGGAGTTCTTGTCTCGGTCCTGGTGGGCGTTGCCGCGCAGTTTTTATCAGAACATTACGGCGCGCCAGCGATGTTGCTGGCGCTTCTCTTGGGGATCGCCCTGCATTTTCTCGCCGAAGAGGGCAAATGCGTGGCGGGTATAGAGTTCACCGCACGCACCGTGTTGCGTCTGGGCGTGGCCTTGTTGGGAGTGCGGATCAGCGTCGACTTGCTTATGGGTCTTGGCATCGAACTGATCTTACTCGTTGTTTTCGCGGTCTTTTTGACCATCTGTGCCGGGTGGATCGGCGCACGTCTTCTGGGCCGCGGCTGGCGTCTGGCGCTTCTGACCGGTGGATCCGTGGCAATCTGTGGGGCTTCCGCGGCCATGGCCATCGCTGCGGTTTTGCCCAAGAACGAGCATTCGGAACGCAATCTGATCTTCACGGTGTTGAGCGTTACGGTCCTGTCTACTGTGGCCATGGTTCTCTATCCTGTCATTGTCCAAGTCTTTGGGCTCAGCGATCTTGCCATCGGTGTCTTTTTGGGTGGCACCATCCATGATGTGGCCCAGGTCGTAGGCGCGGGTTTTTCCATCAGCGACGAGGCTGGTGAAACCGCAACACTGGTCAAATTGATCCGCGTGACGATGCTTGCGCCAGTGGTTTTATTGTTTGCGCTTGCGATCCGAGCACAGGGCCTGTCGACCTCTGACGACCGCCCGCCACTGATCCCGGGCTTTGTTCTGGTTTTTCTGATTTTCGCCACCCTGAATTCCGTTGGAGCAGTGCCGGGTTTCGTGGCAGAGGGGCTCAGCGACATCTCTCGCTGGGCGCTTTTGATTTCGATTGCCGCGGTCGGCATGAAGACCTCGCTGCGTCGGATCATGGATGTGGGCGGTCAGGCCGTTATCTTGATCGTCGGAGAGACTGTGTTCCTTGCAGCCTTCGTTCTGGCCGGTATCCTTTGGCTTAGCGGAACACAATAATATGGACGCAACTCTTTTAACCGTGAATGCAGGGTCCTCTAGCATCAAGCTCGCGCTCTTTGATGCCGATGGCCGTGACACACCTTTGGCCACGGCTTTGATGGAACGCCTGGGCACCAAAGAAGCGGCCGCCTGGATGAAGGATGCATCGGGGGCCCGGCACACACTAACGCTATCCCCAAATGATGGTACTGATCATCAAAGCGCCTTGGCGGCGGTTCTGCCCCAAATGGCCGCCGCGTCGCCTGCGCCGATAGAGGCTGCGGGCCACCGGATCGTCCATGGCGGCGGCGCCTTCAGCGCGCCGACTTTGGCCGGGAAAGACGTTTTGGCGCGTTTGGAAGAGTTCATCCCTCTGGCGCGCAGTCACCAGCCCCATGGGCTCGCTGCCATCCGCGCACTTCAGACCCTTTGGCCTGCAATTCCTCAGGTCTGTTCATTTGATACCGGGTTTCATACCACTCTGCCCGAGGCGGCCTATACCATCGCCCTGCCCGCTGAGATCAGAGCCCGAGGGGTCCGTCGCTATGGCTTTCATGGGCTGTCTTATCAGTGGATCGCAGGTCAATTGCCTCAAAAATTGGGTGACACCGCAGAAGGCCGGGTGATCGTTGCCCATCTGGGCAATGGTGCGTCGCTGTGCGGGATGGTGGCGTGTGAAAGCCGGGCCACCACAATGGGATTTACGCCGCTGGATGGTCTCGTCATGGGCGAACGCCCCGGTTTAACCGATCCCGGTGCCATTCTTTTCATGCTTGAGGAAATGGGGCTCAGCACCGCTGACATTCGTGAAACCCTGTTCAAACGGAGCGGTCTGTTGGGGCTCTCAAACCTGTCAAACGACATGCGGACATTGCTCGCGACAGATGATCCCAAAGCGGCACTTGCCGTCGATGTCTATTGTCATCGCGTCGCCCGCGAAGTCGGGGCGATGGCGGCCGAGATCGGTGGAGCGGAGGCGCTGATTTTCACCGGCGGCGTAGGTGAAAACGCGGCGCTGGTTCGCGAAAAAATCGTGTGTCGTCTGGATTGGTTGGGCTTTCAGCTTGACCACAACCGCAACCAAATCAGTGCAGAAGAATTGGCCTCAAAAGAGAGCAAACCTATTCTTATCGTGCCAGCGAATGAAGAAGCGGTCATCGCACGAGACACCCGCCGAATAGCGCACAAAAGATCTTGAGAAACCGCACGACCGCGCCCACTCCAAGCGCATGTTTCGGCCAAAAAACCCCTAGAGTTAGAGAGAGCAGAGAGAGGCGGCGAGAAAGACTTCCATCCACATGACCGTAACGGGCGGTGGTTTGTCACCGGGCGCGTCCAAGTGGATCAGCTGCAAGCCAGGGTTTTTCCTGCATGTGCACGTGCTGGCGCGGCTGTTTAGACGCCTATTGCTGGAAGGGCTGATGGCGTTGCATCGAGCCGGCGAACTTACCTTCTTCCGAGACCACGCAGGGTTGGCCGACGCCAGTGCCTTTGCCAAATGGCTTGCCCCGTTCCGTAAAACAGACTGGGTGGTCATCGTGCCAAAGACGCGTCTCCGACGCGACGCCAAACCACCCTTCGGCGCGCCAGAGGCCGTGCTGGCCTATCTCAGCCGCTGTACCCACCGCGTCGCCATCGCAAACCATCGGCTCGTCAGCGCTGATGGCGACACCGTGGCGTTTCTTTGGAAAGACTATCGGATCAAACTCGATGACAGGCAAAAGGTCATGCGGCTCGAGACGGGCGAGTTCATTCGCCGTTTCGTGATGCATGTCCTTCCCGACGGGTTCCACCGCATCCGCCATGCGGGCTTCCTTGCAGGCAGCGGTCGCGAAGAGAACGTCGCCCGGATTCGCGCATTGCTCTGAGACATCAAATCGGCGAAACCACCCCCCCTCAGAGGAGGCGACGCCACCGCCCACCTTGCGCGAGCCATGCCCCTGCTGCGGTGGCCGATGCACAAGTTGAAAGTAGGAATTGGCCATCAATTAGATCGTTTCGGCACCTACCATTCACGTGGTAGATTGTACCCTCGAGATTCACGGCGCGATCTGGAACGCAAAGCGTTTGTTGCAACTCAGTCTTTGCACAGCATCGTGAAACTTGAAAACCTGCGCTATGAGTTCAACGGGCCTTTGCGTAAAATGCGATACGACGTTCAAGGAACTCTACAAAGCCGATGATTGTAAAAGCGAGGGCGAAGACCACGAGGATCAGGGCCCAGAACCGCTCCATCAGGAACATCGATAGGTATGTGCTAAAGAGGCCACCAAACCCGATCAATGCTATGACGATCTGTCCGACAATTACGCCTTTAACGGCTCGGACCACGGCAAGACGCACACCTGTGACGATCTCGGGCAACGCCGCTGGAATCACGATCCAAAAGATCACTTGCGCTTTCGAACACCCAAAAACGCGCCCCATTTCAACCAAAGATGACGAGACACGGGTGACGCCTGCCTGCGCATCGATGATGACAACCCAGATGGCAAAGAGCACGACTGTCGCAATGACGGTTGCGTCGCCGATCCCTAATATGGGCATGAGGGCTGGGATCACAGCGGTAATGGGAGCCGACAGGAAGATGTTGACCCAAACCGACAAGAGTTTATCCGCGCGTTGGCTCAACCCCATGAGGATACCAATGGGGATGCCAACCCCAACAGACAGGCCCAAGCCGATCAGAAACGTTCGCGCTGTCATCGCAAATGCATCCCAGAACGCGTCTTGGGATAGCAACTCCAGAAAGGCCGACCAAATGCCGGAAAGTGGCGGCAGGAGATTCATCCATCCCATTTGGCCAGCGAACTCCCACATCGCAGCCCAAAATATGAGAGACCAGAATGGCGATGTGCCAACCAGTCTCTGAAACGGGGTCTTGTGACGCGGGCTATTCGACATATTGCTTTAAGCTTCCCCAGATTTCGTCAACAAGCTCGACATAGCGGGGTTGACGGCGGATCACGTCCACATCACCGTCTCGGTCTATGTCAGGTCTCACGATATTTGCGACCTTGCCCGGGCGTCCGGACAGAATGACCACCTGATCAGCAAGATAGACGGCCTCTTCGATTGAGTGGGTGACGAAGATCACCGTTTTCTTTTCGACCTTTAGGAGTTCCAACAAGTCCTCTTGCAGCTTGCGGCGCATCTGCTCGTCGACGGCAGAGAACGGCTCGTCCATCATCAGGATGTCTGACTGAACGGAAAGAGCACGGGCAAGGCCTGCCCGTTGGCGCATACCTCCTGACAATTCGTGAGGGTATTTGTCCTCGAACCCACCGAGGCCGACCTCGGCAATGTAATGGCGCGCCGTCTCGCGCCGTTCTTTCCGCGCCACTCCTCGAGCACGCAAACCAAAGGCAACATTGTCAATCACGGTGGCCCAAGGAAGCAGTGCAAAGTCCTGGAAGACCAGAGCGCGATCCGTCCCGGGTCCCTCCACTTGGGTGCCGCGCACCTTGACTGTCCCGCGATTGGGCATCACCAAGCCTGCTATGACTTTCAGAAGTGTCGTCTTGCCACAGCCGCTTGGACCCAAAAGAGCGGTGAGCTGACCGGTCGGGACGTCAAGCGTAACTCCATCCAGCGCAACGGTCCCGTTCTCGTATTCAACACCGATATCATCCGTTTGAAGGATGGTGTCAGCGAAGGTCGTTGAGGTTAGGGACATTACTGTATCTTTCATTTTTTAGATCCCGCGCTGAACATTCTGTTTTCGATAGTTTGCATGATGCTCAAGCTGATGGTCGCGAGGGCCAGAATGGATACGATGGCGGCGAACATTTTGTCATATCGCGCGATCGAGCGATTGAAGGTGATCAAGTCGCCTATGCCTGTCGGGGTGATCAGCAGTTCGGCCAGCACGATCCCGATGAAGGCGCCCGAGACCCCTAACCGGAGCCCTGCGAAGATCATTTTGCGCGCCGAAGGCAGGATCACTAGCAGGATGGTCCCGATCCGCGATAGCATAAAGCTACGCGACATTTCCAAAAGCGACTTGTTTGTTGCTTGAATGCCTTTGTAGGAATTGAGTGCCACCAACGGCATCCCAAGAATAACGATGGCCACCACTTTCGACGTGTCACTGATGCCATAGACATAAGTCAGCATTGGTATGATTGCAGAAACCGGTGCGGTCTGGAAAATGATCAAGAGCGGCATCACGAACCACTCTGCCCCGCGGAAAAGACCAATTGAGACGCCTATGATGACACCTCCGACGATGGTGATCGCTAAGCCTACCAAAAGAGGTGGAAGGCTATCGGCATAGGCCGCGGTGAATTCACCATCGACAAGCATTTGCCAGAAGGCCACAGCCACAGCGCTTGCGCGCGGAAAGGCAACGCTAAAGCCCGAGAGGCTCGCGAGTTCCCAAATCGCAAGAACAAGCGCGAAGGAATAGAAGCGCCAAGCTATTGTCGAGTTTGCCCAAGCGCGCAGGCTAGGCAGCGTTGGCGGCGCTGAGGTCTGGAATGTGTCAGCCATCACGGACTATTGCTTTTGCATCAAACATGGCGGCGTAAACAAACGCCGCCATGTCTTTGCTGTCTTGAGCGGCTTAGTTTGCGGCTTCAAGAAAGGTAAACGTCCAGAAATCTTCTGGATTGAGATCTTTGGCGTCTCCGGAGAGGCCACCCGACTGAATCAGAAATTCAAAATCCCCCAGCGCCGCCGGAAGACCACCGCCATCTTCTGAAAAAAGACCAGAGCCTACTGCGGTCTCGTAATAAGGCGTAATCTCATCGACCAGCTCTTGCGGCAGATCCGGCAGCAGGCCCATTTCCTCGCGTAGCCGCGCGGGAAGGGTTGGGTCGGCGTTGATTTCTGCTGCCGAGCGCATCAGTTCTTCGACCAGTATTTGCACATCGTCCGCACGCTCTTCCAAGAAGTCGGTGCGCGCAAAGAGGAGGCTATCAGACCCATCCACGTCACCGAGTTCCAAAAGGCCAAACCGATCGGGGTCTTCGGACAGAAGAAGCCGTGTGTTCGTGATGTCTAGGAACGTTGCATTGATTGTACCCTGCCGCATGGCCACGGCGCGCACCTCGGAGCCGGGGACGAAGCTCATTTCAGAGAACTTAATGCCATGGACGTATTCCATGTAGCGCGAAATTGCTTCCGTGCCGGAGCCACGTGCGTGCACTGTAATCGGTTGACCATCCAGGTCCTTCCAAGACGTCACCTCTTCTTTGGCGACAACTGGGAAGAAGGCCAGACGCCGAAGTTGATAGAAGTTGCGCACAGGTGAGTCACCCGCGAGCGTTTGCATTGCCGGATAAGCGGAGCCGACGCCCACATCGACCTGTCCATTCAGAACCGACTGAAAGACGAGGTCGTCGGACTGAAGAGAGATAACTTCCGCGTTAACGCCACGTTCCTTGGCGCGCTCGAATGCAATCAGATGGATCAGGCTTTCGCCAGTGATGGTGTCCGCCTCTGCGAATGTGATGACGTCATCCGCCCATGCACCGGTCGAGAAAGCGATCGTCCCGACAAATGTCGCGACGGATGCTGTTAGTTTTATGCTATTCCACATGTCAGTTCCCTGTGATTGTAGCAAATGGCTGCCAAGCCACCTGCTTGCATTCAGTTTTTATATTTCTGCACTCATGAAAGTGAGTTTTGCATTTTTAAGCAAGTTTTTTGCGTCCCCTCTCGGCACGGTTTACACTTCACGTCGAAGAAGGTGCAAAATCGGATCTTATATAAGTAATTATTTTATATATGTTTTTTATTTATTTTGTTGACTGATGAGTTCGATATCT
>JBCDGN010000069.1:0-20420 GCA_038751255.1 Pseudomonadota bacterium | reverse complement strand
GGTCCATCTGGACGATGGTTTCCGGCGCGGGTGGGCGGTCGCCCAGAGCACTATGGGGGCGTTTCGTGTTGTAGTGTTTCCTCCATTTTTCAATCAGGATTTGTGCTTCGCGTAGGCCGTAGAAGATTTCACCGTTCAAAAACTCGTCGCGGAACCTGGCGTTAAAGCTTTCGCAGTATCCGCTTTCCCATGGTGACCCTGGTTCGATGTAAGCCGTCTTTGCACCAAAGGCTTTGATCCAATCCTGCACGGCCTGAGCAACGAACTCGGTGCCATAGCACGTCGGGAAGAAGCGCTGTTTGTAGGTTATGGCCGCGCGCGTAGCCCTCAAATTGCGCAGCGGGTAGCCATAACTGAGTCCCAGGTCTCAACAGTGGTTCTGCATGAAGCACACTGATGAGGAGACCGGCTATGACCGCCAACTATTCTACAGCTTCGACCCTGCTGGTCGCTATCGACATTTCCAAATATCGCCATGAAGTCCTGATCGGTATCGCAGGCAAGAAGCGCCGCCGCAAATTGACGATTACGAACACCGTTGCAGATTTTCAGGGTCTGGTTAGCACCCTTGCCAGCTACGAGCTGCCAGTGCGGATCGGGTTCGAAGCGACCGGCAATTACCATCGCACTCTTGCCCATCACCTTGGCGAGGCTGGCTTTGATTTGAAGCTCGTCTCCTCGGTGAGTTTGGCGCAAACGCGGGAAGCTCTGCACAATAGTTGGGACAGTCACAGGGACCGTGGCCCCAGTGGGGCCGCGAAAGCCCTAAGACGACCCGGAGGATGCGTAGGTAATCCTGCACATGCTGGAGATAGGCGCGGTTCAATACTTTCACGATCCGTTGGTCACTGGCACCGCCGATATTCAGGAACTGTCAAAGACCCATGAGATCGTATCGCGTTCGAAGACCGAGCTTTGGCACCGTATCCCGACACAATATCTGCCGTTGTACTTTCCCGAAGCCGAGCGCTTTGATCGAAGCTCGCGGACAGAATGGTTTCTGGCTTTCCTCGATAGATATCCTTCGCCGCACATGATCTCGGAAATGAGCCGGGAAGCTTTTATACAGGACGCATGGCAAGTAGTGGGGCGCAAAGTTGGCAAAGAGCAAATGCTCTCAGAATTTACGTAACAGCGGTTGCTTCTGTGGGCTTACCTGTCCAGCCAGAGTCAGACGCCGTTCGTATGTTCCGCCTTGTGCTGGCCGAAGGCCGAAGCCTTGTTCGCCAGCGCAACGAGATCGAGGCGCGGGCCGTCGAGCTTCTATCAGATCATCCCGACTACCAGCTTCTGACCACCATCCCCGGGATCGGCCCGATCAATGCCCTGACCATCTTGGCCGAAGCTGGTGATCTGCGCCGTTTCCAACACCATCGCCAGTTCCTAAAGTTCTGTGGGCTGGACCTCGCGACCATGTAATCCGGCACGTTCCGCGGACAGAGCAAGATATCAAAATATGGGAACGCCCGGTTGCGTCGGAAGCTTTGGATGGCTGGCCAGACCGCGGTTCTCAAACGCACCAATAGCTTCCGAGACAAGTTCGAACGCTACATCGCAAAGGACCGACACAACGCGCATCTGAGACGCAAGGCATACACTGCAATCTCAGCCAAAATGGCGCGAACCGTACACGCCGTAGTCAAACATGGCGCACCCTATCGCCCCTTCTTTGAAGCGGGCGTGCCCAGGCGGAAAGACCTCTCTCTTTAGTGGCCGTGGAGGCAGCTTGTTCGCCATTGGTCTCGAACACATGGCGACGCAATGGCTCACCCTCGTAGATAATGTTTGGGCTTTCTGCTTGGGATTTCGGATCTCGTCTTAAGGACGGTGAAGGCCGCCATCGCGCGTACCTTGTGTTTGCTATGGGAGAGACCACTTCTTGACGGCAGAGCCCGTCTGGGCAAACTTAACAAGGCATTCGAACAATCGGATGCCCCATGACCTACTGACCTAACCAGCCAAATCTTCCCGACATAGGACGTTATCGACGACCAGAATGTCCTAGTATCCGCGTTCCCGTGCAACCCGCTGCAGCATTTCCACGACCCGCTCACCAGGCAGCGAGAAATCCACCTCGATGGCCGGACACTCGCCGGTGCAATCGTCTTTCAAGTTGGCCGTTCGTAACTGTAGCCCGTTCGCGAGTGCATCGCTCATGAAGTCCAGCGGCCACCGTTGGTTGGCAGCAATCGGGCACCAGCCTCCCTCACGGCCTGTCTTGGGGATTTTCTTGCGCTTTGTGCGACGCAGCCGCAGCCGTTCTTCGCGGTAGATCCGCTCGACGACCTTGACCTTCATCTTGAAGCCTTCGCGCACCAGCTAGGTGCGAAGCATGCGGTAGCCATACCTCCGATGCGTTCCAGACAGCGTGATCAGACGTTCCCGGAGCCGCGCAGGGCAATCCGGGCGCGCCTAATAGGCCAGGCTTGATCTGGAAATCCCAACCAGCCTGCACGCCCGCCGCTGCGTAAATTGATGATCGCTCATCAATGTCGCCACTGCGTCCCGGCGGGCGCCAGACGTTGTGAGTTTTTTGCAAGAAGGCTCTTCAGACCCGCGTTATCCAGCATGGCGTCCGCGAGAAGCCGCTTCAGCTCCGAGTTCTCAGCTTCCAGGTCTTTCAATCGACGCAGCTCCGACACGGTCATGCCGCCATACTTGGCTTTCCAATTGTAAAGTGTCGCGTCCGACATGCCGTGCTTGCGACAAAGTTCAGAGACCTTCGCTCAGGCATACTCCTGCAAAACCCCCACGATCTGTTCCTCGGTGAAACGTGATTTCCGCATTTTTCGTTCTCCTCGTTGCTCCGAACGTTACGAGAACAAACTCTCCTTTTAAATGGTCCGACTTCCTGGGGGCACGTATGAACTGCCTTCCCCTGCAAGTGGTTTTTAATGCACCGTTTGACCCTGCTTCTATGTATTCGGACTGTTTTTGGGGCATCGGTTGCCCCTGACCAAGATGGGAAGTCGCGCGGCCTGTGTCTCATTAGGTCATCGGCACTCAAAGGCCATGCCCCCGCCAGACTTAAACACCGCCAATCAGGTCGTTGGTCCATCTCCTCTCACTCGCAGATTCCTATGTCTTGTTCTTCCTCGGTTGCAATTACGCTGCTTCCAGCACACCGGGCTTATAGTGTTCGCCTCTGGTCAATACAGCCCATGCGATGCGGGCCAATTTGTTGGGCATGGCAACACCGGCGATATTCATGTGAGTTCGCTCCTTTAAGGCATCAACCCACCTCGCCAATAGGGTCGAGCGGTCGCGCACAAGGTACAATACGGTTCGAGCCCCATGGATAAAGAGCTTTCGCAGGTAACTATTGCCATGCCCGGAGATGCCGATCAGGCGCGCTTTCCCGCCAGTGGTAATCTGCCGAGGCACCAAGCCAAGCCACGCAGACAGATCTCGAGCCTTGTTAAAGCTGCTACCATCGCCAATCGCTGCAACCAAGGCAGTGGCAATGGTCGTCCCTACGCCAGGGATCTCCATCAAGCGCTGCACATCCGCATCTCGACGCGCATGAGTGCGGATTTGTGCATCAAGCCCAGCAATACGGTCATTTACCTGCTCCAACTCCACTGCCATCTCGGACAACATGTGAACCATCCCCAGCTTCAGGCATTGACCATAATTATCCAGCAACCGCCTCAGCTCTCGTTGAAAGACGTGACGTCCCGTGCCAACGCGAATGCCCCGTTCCATCAGGAAACCGCGAGCCTGGTTCACTAACCGTGTGCGTTTTTGAACAAGGCGCTCCAGAGCGCGATGCAAGGCCTGAAGGTCAAACTGCTCAAGAGACTTCTACTTCACGAATGACATGGTCGGACGCGTTGATGCTTCTGCAATCGCCTCGGCATCTCAGTCGTCCGTTTTGTGGACCTTCACATACGGGCGGACATAAAGCGGCGACATCAGTCGTGGCTCATGCCCTTGCTCAACGCAGCGATGCCCAACATGGTGCGCACCACCGCAGGCTTCCATGGCCACGATGCACGTCGGTAATTTTGCTAAGAAATCCAGTAACCTGTGTCGCTGAACGCGCTTGCGCAGTACGACCGTGCCGTCACTATCCAGGCCAGCAACGCTGCAAGTCGTCTTCCCAAGATCAATGCCCAAGTCCGCAATATCCATCAGAATGTTCCTCTCTTTCCGCTATTCCTGCGACGATAGCCGCAGGGTTGGCGGGAAGGCTGTTCATCCCATTAGGTCACGGAGGGTTTACTCCGAAGCGTGGAAACTAAAATACGCGCAGCTTTCCGCATCTGTTATGTTCGGAACCGTGCGTCTATCTTGCGAGTGATCTGCGCATCGAATGGCCGAAGAACTGGCTGGCCTCTTCCATTGGCACGTCAGGATCAAGAATGTTGACAACATCGGCATATCGGATCTTGTGGATTTGGACACCCTTTATTTCCGCATTCGAATACGGCAGAGATCGCGGCTTCAAGCTGAGAGTTCATCGCCAACAGGCCCCCCCCATGCGAGTCACACTATAAGGAAGGCAAAGGTCAGTCACGCCCGTGTTTAGTGGTCTTACCCCACTGCGGTCGTCCACCGAAATGTTTAGGAAAACGCAGGATAAGAACCACTACGAAACGGCACGAGACAGAATAAATTCTTCCGCTGCTGCGGCAGTTTGATGTGCTTGCCGGGCATGGGCCGCTTTGAAGTGACCCGAAAGCTACGCAACGCGACCTTACTTGGTCGCCCTCGCCGTCACATCGATTCGAGCCCCGTGGGCGACGGTCCGCGCACACGGGTCAAGTGAGTAGACCTATTATTGCTGGCGTAAACAATATGGTGGATGGGAACCGAACAGCGGTAGGACCTTAATCGGTTTCAAAGTAGTCTGTGAACAATAGAGGTTTGAGAGAACAGGCGAACACGGAACTGTTGCGGCATTCCGTATCGGACGGGACGCAGGACAAACTGATCCTGACCCAGAGTGCAAAGGGAAACTTCATTCGTCATTATGCTTGTACCAATGGCGTACAATTCCTCATCCCACCATCGCCGTGCCTGCTTCGGCTATGTGAAGAGTCAGCTGCGAGTATCTGTGCGTTCGCTCTGTTTGGTACAGCGCCAACACCACTGGACACAACGCACGCCACTCTAAGGCCGAGCTGGCGCGCCAGTTCGACCGCTATGGCTATCGCCGGATCGAGGCTCTGCCGTAGGATGCAGGTTGGCATAGGTCAACGAAAAGCGCGTCGAAAGGCTGTGGCGGCGAGCCTTGTTGTGCGATTGATGGCGTGGATGGCTCCCGCTCCTGTCATCTCACTGTTCCGCATTGGGTGCTTTCAATCGCACTCATGGAAGGCGCCATTGATGACAGAGATTACCCCAGTTGTCTTAGATCTCGCCCAGTCGGTCTTGCAGCACCGTGCCGTTGATGCTGAAGGCGCAGTCGTCTTGCTTCCACAGTTGCACCGGTATCCGGTGCTTGAGCTTTCGGCGGCTTTCGTCCCGTCTGATCGGTCTGGAGGCCAGTGCCGGGGCGCATCCCTGGGCACGAGAACTGGGCAACTTCGGGCATGCTGTCCGGCCCATGCCACCCTCGCATGTGAAGCCCTATATCCGGCGTGGGAAGACCGGCCTGGCCTGTGCCAGGGCGATATGCGAAGCTGTCACGCGGCCCAGCATGCGCGTCGTGCCGGTGAAAAACACAGAGACCCAGACACTGCTGATGACGCACACGGCACGGGAGTTTCCGTTCCGCCAACTGACCCAGGTTCCCAACGCGCTCCGGGCACTCCTCGGTGAGTTCGGCATCCTATGGCCGACTGGAGAGCACACTGTCGGACGCCTGCTGGCCGACCAGGTCTTCGAGATCCGCGACAGGATCGGTGTGCTCACGAAGACCATTCGCCGTGAGGCGGCAAGGAGGTTGCAGACCAGCCGTTCGCCGTCGCCCATCTGGCTTGAAGCGATGGAACCGCGATGGGCAACGCTTGAACGCAGGGCGACGCGATGGCTCATCAAAGGTCCGATCACCGCAACAGCTCTGGCAGCGACCCTGCAGGATATCACCGGGTTCCGAACCTCGCGCGACCTGTCTGCCTGGCTGGGAATGACCTCGAGGCCGCAGTCGAGCGGCGGAAAGGAAAGGCTCGGACGGAGTTCCAAGACGGGCAATCGCTCTCTGCGCCGTCTGCTATATCTCGGCACCATGGGGGTCATCACTGCGCGGCGATGTGGCGAGCCGGGCAATGAAAGGGTGTGGCAATTGCTGCAGCGTATGACCGCGAAGCAGGCTCCGCCACCAATGTCGCTCGGACCATTCGCGCTGACATGCGTGGCTCTTGGCGAAACGAATGGCAAAACTCGTGTGGGCCCTGTTGAAAAACGGAACCAGCTACGAGGTGGCACGCGCCGTTTGAAACCCGGGGACGATCCGCCGCCCTGGACGAGATGGTAAGGTGCCAAGCGGGAGGATCGCCATCTGACGGACAAATCACCGGGATCGCCTGTTTGGACCGAAGCGCGTCAAGCACGTGCGATTGATCGGGACCCAGGGCGATCAGCAGACTTCAGCAAGGCGCGCAACCCTCATGATGCAGCTCAGACACCGAGTAAATGGCCGCAACCTAACAGATGCCCAAACCCTACGAAACGCGCTTGCCACGCGCGAACCATCCATAAATGCTCCGAGGACAATGGTGTGCGGCCCTGGAAGATCGTCGAGACTGTGCTTGAACCAATGGCGCATAAATGACGACCCTGCGCGCCGCCAAGACTTGGTGGACGAGTTGCGTATGGTTTTGGGGTGTGGGGAGTCAGCATGTACATGATCAATTGACTTGATCCGATTAAGCCGACATGGGTCAGGACGGTCTGGCTCATCGGTTTCGATGCTCCGCGGCGCGCGCGAGAGTAAGCAAGCGCCGCTGTTTCAGGGTTTTTCCTTGGTCTGTTTCCTTTCCTTCAGAGCGTCGTTGCTTCAACCGCGGTGGCATCGGCGGGTGTCAGGTTTCCGCTGCTCTCGTGGTGGCGATGGTGAGTGTGGTGCTTGACGAAAGCCTCGACCGCCTCTTCGAAGGTGGGGCGTCCAGATGGGATCAAGAAAGACAGAGCCAAACCGGGAGACTTTACGTCCAGACAAGAGCCGCGAGGGCGGTCAGATCTGAGGCAAAACACCGACGGCTAGGTGCCGAAAAATCGAGGGACAAAGCTATCAGAGTTTCCCTAACGTAAGCAGAACCGCCGACAAATCTGGATTTGAAATATGCGGTTGACACCACTCCCGCGACGGTCAAGCTAACCTTCAATATTGCAACTTTTTGAGTTTAGCCAAGGGATCCTGTGTCCTTTGACCCGCCATATAAGGCCAAATGCTACAACAGCACGAAGCCTCTTATAGAGACCTTTTAAGTTCACGCGGCGGGTCTTTGAGACGCTGGTTGGAACATAATGAAGATAGATAGTATCGATCGGCAACTTCTTCAGTTGTTGCAGGAGGACGCCACGCGTGCATTGGACAGTTTGGGTGAAGAGGTCGGATTGTCTCGCAACGCGTGTTGGCGGCGGATCAAATCACTTGAAAGTGAAGGCGTGATCAAGTCGCGCGTGACGCTGCTCGATCCCAAAGAGATCGGACTAGAGTTAACCGTGTTTGTGAGCATGCGTACGGTGTCCCGGGGCAAGGATGCGGCGGAGACCATCCGCAAAGTGGTTGCTGACACGCCAGAGATTTTGGACGTCTATCGCCTGACCGGTGACCAGGACTACTTGCTTCGCGCTCAGATCGCTGATGTGCCGAGTTATGATGCGCTCTATCAAAAGCTTGTGGAACAGGTCGAACTTGCCGACATCTCCGCAAGCTTCGCTATGGAAGAAATAAAGCACACGACAGCCCTACCTGTCTGATCCGGTCGGGCTCCAACAGGAGGCGCCCTTTTGCCGATCCATCTTTGGCTCTTGACCATCACCGTCGCCGCGGAGGTTAGCGGCACGCTGGCGCTGCAAGCCAGCGCGCAATTCTCCAAACCCTTGCCGAGCGTCCTGGTCGTGGTCAGTTACGCGCTGTCATTTTACTTCATGTCGCTCACGTTGCGGTACATGCCAGTCGGGATCGTCTATGCCATTTGGTCGGGCGTCGGCATCGTTGCTATCGCTGGTTTGTCTTGGGTGTTTTGGGGGCAAAAGCTTGATCTCGCTGCGGTTATTGGCATCGTACTGATCATTGCAGGTGTGATGGTGATCAACCTTCTTTCCAGCACGACCACTCATAGCTAAATTACCGCTTTGGTGGCCTGCGACCCAATAGGGGCTGGCTTTCTGCGCCGCCGCGGCATAAGCGCCGCGCAGCATCAGTGAGACACCGCATTATGGATCTGCGTAATATCGCCATCATCGCCCATGTTGACCATGGGAAGACGACACTTGTGGACGAGCTTCTCAAACAGTCCGGCGCCTTTCGCGACAACCAGACTGTCAATGAGCGCGCGATGGACAGCAATGATCTGGAGCGTGAGCGGGGGATCACTATCCTCGCCAAGGCGACCTCAGTGGAATGGAACAAGATCCGGATCAACATCGTTGATACCCCCGGTCACGCAGATTTCGGGGGCGAGGTGGAACGCATTCTCAGTATGGTCGATGGAGTTGTACTGTTGGTCGATGCCGCAGAAGGTCCGATGCCTCAGACAAAATTTGTGACCTCCAAGGCGCTGGCGCTCGGGCTTCGACCAATTGTGGTGCTAAACAAAGTCGACAAACCGGACGCAGAACCGGACCGGGCACTGGATGAGGTTTTTGACCTTTTCGCCTCTCTTGATGCCGATGATGAGCAATTGGACTTCCCTGCGCTTTATGCCTCTGGCCGGAACGGCTGGGCTGACAAAGAGCTCGACGGGCCGCGCGAGGACCTATCCGCGCTTTTCGATCTGATCGTGGATCATGTGCCAGCACCGAAACAAATCGCCAATCGCGAACAGCCCTTTCGAATGCTGGCCACCACGCTTAGCGCGGATCCCTTTATCGGGCGCATGCTGACCGGGCGGGTCGAAAGCGGCACACTAAAGTCCGGCACAACGCTCAAAGCTCTAGCACGCGATGGTCAGCGGATCGAACAATTCCGCGTAACAAAGATCCTGGCGTTTCGTGGGCTGTCCCAGCAACCGATTGATTTGGCGGAAGCGGGTGATATCGTTTCTCTCGCAGGCATGACCAAGGCGACTGTTGCGGATACGCTCTGCGATCCCGCGATAGATACACCGTTGCCCGCGCAACCGATTGATCCCCCCACAATTTCGGTGACCTTCGGCATCAACGACAGCCCGCTGGCCGGGCGCGATGGCAAGAAAGTGCAGTCGCGCGTGATCCGGGAACGGCTCATGAAAGAAGCCGAGAGCAACGTTGCGATCCGCGTCACCGACACACCGGGCGGCGAGGCGTTCGAGGTAGCAGGCCGCGGTGAGTTGCAGATGGGCGTACTGATCGAAAACATGCGCCGTGAGGGATTTGAGCTCTCGATCTCGCGCCCTCAAGTTTTGATGCGCGACGAAGGCGGGCAAAAGCTTGAACCGATCGAAGAAGTAACCATCGATTTGGATGATGAGTTCTCTGGTGCGGTGATCGAAAAGCTCACTGGGGCCCGCAAAGGCGAGATGGCCGATATGCGTCAGCAAGGCGGTAAAACGCGCATTGTGGCGCATGTGCCGTCCCGCGGGCTCATCGGCTATCATGGCGAGTTTCTAACAGATACACGCGGAACCGGGGTATTGAACCGGGTGTTCCATCAATGGGCCCCTTACAAAGGTCCGATCCCAGGCCGCCGCGCCGGTGTCCTAATCTCAATGGAAGCCGGGGTCAGCGTGGCGTACGCGCTCTGGAACCTCGAAGAGCGTGGCCGGATGTTTATCGGCGCGCAGATACCGGTCTATCAGGGGATGATCATTGGCGAGCATAGCCGCGACAACGATCTGGAAGTGAACCCCCTGAAGGGCAAGAAACTGACCAATGTCCGCGCCTCTGGAAATGATGACGCAGTGCGACTCACCCCCCCGATCCAATTCAGCCTCGAGGAGGCCATTGCCTATGTGGACAATGATGAATTGGTCGAAGTCACCCCTGATGCGGTCCGTTTGCGCAAAAGATACCTCGATCCACATGAGCGAAAGCGGCAAGCACGCGCGGCAGGTTGACGCGGCTTTGTCTCCGTAACGTCAAAATTCAGAAAATGTTAACCACTTTGACTGTGTTGTAGAAAATTTTACCTTGCGTAAACAGCGTAGTTTGAGTTTACAACTAAATCTGCACGGCCTAGCCTGCGATATGTTGTGAAGCAGACGGCAGATATATGTGGCTGCGCTCTCTTTGCCCGGACACCGGTCTGGGTCAGTGGTTGTAGTTTGGCGCATGGGAGGAGGTTGTCCCTCGTATTGACAATCTTTTAGAGACCGCCCCGCTGAAACAAAGATGAGCGCGCCGCGCCACTTCGCTTCGCAACAAGACCCGGTCGGTGCCCCCAACACCGGCCGGGTCGCTTTATTTTGGCGACCTGGACATGGGTCGCGCCGTAACTTTCCATTTCTGCCATAGCGTGGCGAACATCCGATTACGTGACGTCCAGCAATCGGAAAACGAGCGCGTTAAAAATCGACCCTGGATTAGTCGCCGAGGCTCTTAAACACAGCCATCGCACCGTCTGATTTGTCCGTGTGGTGATGGACTATTTTCCATCCATCCTCGGAACGCCGAAATATATTCGTGGCGCGATGTGCGACTTCGACCTTCTGTCCTCCGGGATAGAAAGTGCCGAGTTCCAATCCGATCTCGTACGCAAAATCGCCAGAACGAACAATGACCCGTTCGGTCATCTCCACATTTCCACCTTCGAAGACCGCCGCAACATCTTGCCAAGCTGGCCAAAGGGCGTCCCACCCGACCTCGCGACCACCGTTAGGGCGCATCGCCGTCACTTCTGGGCTGTGAAGCCAAACATCGCGCATCGGTTCTGCGTCTTTGTTGAACACGCTGTTGAGCGCTGAATAAAAGGCCTTAGACGCCCCTAATACCTCTGCGTCATTGATCATGGGGTACCTCTTATTGTTGTGACGACAAGTCTCGCAGTTGCGCATCACGACTATCATCAGCACATCGGTGTGGGAGAAGCTTAGGCCATCTGTTCGAAACGAAAAACAATGAATTGGATAGGCGCTCCGTGGTCGCGACGGCGTTCACCCAATTCTGCCGAAGGCAGAAAAACCGACCTACATTTACACCATTCGCAAGCGCGCAATCGGGGACTGGCGTTGATATCGAGCCACTTCGCCGCGAGCTGATGGATTTCAAGTTAAAACGCCTGAGGGACTCAGCGCTTGGGACAATCCACAAGATCGCGCATAACCGGGCAGGAATCGGAGCCCGCCAATCCAAGGTCAGTCAAGATGAACACTGTCTCTTTCCCGCTTGTTGCCGAGACGATCAGCGCCGATGGTTTTGCGCCATTTGGGGAACTCATCGAGGTGTCCGGGGATCCAACGACCATGATCAACGCCGGGCGCTGCAAAAGATACACCGATATGGCGAAGTTTGACCTGGTCGATGGGAGGCTTGGTTTGAGCCTCTTTGACTCCGATATTTGCGCGCTTCCCGTGCGTTGTGATTTGTTGGAAAGACACCCTTTGGGATCGCAATGCTTCGTCCCCATGGGCGGCAGCAGCTACATAGTGGTCGTGGCCGAAGACGACGCGGGCACGCCCCATAACTCCAGAGCTTTCGTGGCATCATCGAACCAAGCCGTGAACATCGGACGAAATATCTGGCACGGGGTTTTGTCCCCGATCAGTGGCTCTGGGCTGTTTGCTGTGCTCGACCGAATTGGACCGGGTGCCAATTTGGAAGAAGTCACGCTTAAAGAGCCTTTGCAGATCATGCCAACACCGGGATGGAATCGCGCCAGCTAACCATTCAAATCTGCGAAGAATGCCTGCTAAAAATCCAACATCGGCACTGCATCAGACAAAGAGTTCTTTAACCTTGCCGCGCGATTCTGGAGCTGCGCGAGAGGAAGTGGGCCAGGGGTGGTTTACCTCGCGCATGGGGTAAGTGTTAGATGCATCAGGCGTGCAGAATTCGTCCGTTTCGACGGAGCGATCTTCCGCAACTGCAAACTGTCGCCTCTCGGGCCTTTGCGCCGGTATTTCAATCCGTGCGCCGACTGGTGGGCGAGCCGATGGCCACATTGGCCTACGGGACGGCAGAGGAAGATCAAAACGCGCATTTAGAGGCGCTGAGTAGTGCCGTGGAGCCACGCGATATTTTGGTCGTGGAAGTGGCGCAAAAAGTGGTGGGGTTCGGTCATGTGGCGCTCGATCACGAACGCAAGATCGGAGAGATCGGGATCAATGCAATTGATCCAATGCACCAAGGCAAAGGTTATGGGGAAAAGCTTCATTCCGCGATGCTCGATCAGATGCGCGCAGCCGGAATGAAAGCCGCAACGGTTGGCACAGGCGCCGATGATACGCATGCCCCCGCACGAGCTGCCTATGCCAAGGTCGGCTTCACGCAGCAAATTCCATCGATCTATCTCTACCGCGCGCTTTAGCTTGTCCTTGTCGGCCTCTTGGTCGCTAACGACACCGTAGGCTCGGCAAATGACGTGGCGACACGAGTAACTCGCTTCTCCTCAGCGTCGGAGCGAGATAGTCACCGGCCATGGCGCGCGTGATTTTGTTCAACAAACCCTATGGAGTTTTGTCGCAGTTCAGCGACAGCAGCACCGTGTCGTCTCCAAGCCCAACACTATCGTCCTTCATTCCAGTGCCAGAGGTCTATCCGGCAGGCCGGCTCGACAAGGACAGTGAAGGTTTGATGGTTCTCACTGATGATGGGCGTCTACAAGCCCGTATCACCAGCCCGCGTGCACGGACCGAGAAAACCTATTGGGCCCAGGTCGAAGGCATCCCCGATGAGGTCGCTCTCGATCGATTGCGAAAAGGTGTCATGCTTAAAGATGGGCGCACGCGTCCCTGTGAGGTGGACGCCCTGGCATCGCCAGAGGCGCTTTGGCCGCGCGATCCACCGATCCGCTTCCGCAAATCTGTGCCCGATCGCTGGCTGGCGCTTACACTGACCGAAGGCCGGAACCGTCAAGTCCGGCGCATGACCGCCCATATCGGGTATCCGACATTGCGTTTGATCCGTGTGCGGATCGGTGCCTGGCACTTGGATGGGCTCGCGCCGGGACAATGGCGCGATGTGTCTTCCTGAGTCTCTCTTCTACTCTGCCGCGCTATCGAGGAACGGATAATCGGTATAACCTCGGTGATCGCCGCCATAGAAGGTGCTGTGATCTGGATCGTTCAGCGCCGCGCCCTGACGAAGTCGCGCGGGTAGATCGGGATTGGCCAGGAAGGCCCGACCAAAAGCGACCGCATCGACCTCGCCGCTGCTCCGTGCCGCCGCGGCTTGTTCTGGGGTGTAGCCATTGGCGATGTAGAAACCAGAGTACCCAGCGCGCAGGCGCTCGATAAGCGCCTTACCTTCGGCATTGTCCTCTGAGCCAGGGAATTTCTCGACCACGTGCAGATAGGCAATGGCCTTTTGCTCGATCATCTTGATCGCGGCGGAAAACAAGGCTTCGGGGTCACTGTCCCCCATATCGTTGAATTGACCCAACGGTGAAAGGCGAATACCGATCCGGTCCTTAGACCAAATCTCTGCCAACACATCGATCATTTCATCCACCAATCGGATCCGGTTTTCGATGGACCCTCCGTAGGCGTCGTCGCGCTTATTGCTGTGATCTTGCAGGAACTGATCGAGCAAATAGCCATTGGCGGCATGAAGCTCGACCCCATCGAACCCCGCATCAAGCGCAGCTTGGGCTGCATGCCGGTAGTCGTCCTTGAGCGCGGCGATCCCGTCTAGCGTAAGCGCTTCGGGCGTCGAGCAATCCTCGAACCCTTTGGCGGTGAAAGTTTGCGTCTCGGCTCGGATCGCGGAGGCGGACACCGGTGCACGCCCTTCAGGCAGAAGAGACACATGGCTGATACGCCCCACATGCCAAAGCTGGCAGAAAATGCGCCCGTCAGCCTCATGCACGGCATCGGTGATTTTCCCCCAGGCCGCGACTTGCTCTGAGGAATAGATACCGGGCGTATCAACATAACCCTTGCCCATCGCTGAAATCTGCGTCGCTTCCGATATGATCAGGCCAGCACTTGCACGCTGAGCGTAATAGGTTGCAGCAAGATCGCCCGGCACCCCGTCGCTATGGGCGCGATTGCGTGTGAGCGGCGCCATGAAAACACGGTTCGGGATGTGCAGGCCTCCGATGTCGGCGGTCTGAAAGAGAGAATCGATAGCGGTCATGGCATGCCCCTGAGACTGACGATGCAGCACTTAGTCATGCAAAACCGAAAAAGAAGCCGGTCGCGTGTGAATTCATGCGATCAAGACGGCGGTAAAAGCACAATCCGCGAGGTGTGCATATAGCCGACAAGGCCGCTTGCCGTGCGAATCTGCCACCAAGTTCCGGCCTGTCCATGGGTGTAGAATGCCTCGCCCTCATAAACGCGGCCGATCACATCGAAATTGGTGCCTTTGCCGCTCCGAATATTGGTCCACCCATCCGGATCTTCGATCCGCGCCATCCGATCGAAGAGCCCAATCTGAGCCGCTGCAGCGGCCGCCGTAGCAGAGGGTTGGGTCACAGCCCCCTGTGGCCCGACCCCGCAAATACGGTCGAAAAAGGTTGTCGCGACCGAAAGCCGACACTGGCGCCCCTGTTCCAGCGCATCAGGAATATCCTCGCGCACGATGTTCTCATACTCTTCACTGCTCAGCCCCGCCGATACTTCGCCCCCAAGATCTGCGAGCCGTTTGACCAGCCCCGCCAAATTCGCATCGATTTGAGCATCAATCTCGCGCCGGCTCAGGCTGCCGGAAGTTCCAACAAACTCCGCACAGATGCCTTCGGCGAAATCGACAACCTTGAGGTAGCAATCGTCTTGCGCTTGGGCTGCTCCAGCTAGAACCAGGTGCAGGGCAGCGCCGACAAGCCAATGTCGCATGATATTTTCCTCCCCGACCGGCTTTTTTCAAATTTTAAGCTGGGCACAACGTCTCCGTCTAGCCCTTCGCCGCTGGACGACCGTGAATGCAGCGCCTATCCCTGTGGCGCGCATGATATAAGGCTGTCGCTCACATGATCCCCCGCTATTCCCGCCCCGAAATGGTTGCGATTTGGTCGTCAAAGACCAAGTTCCGTATCTGGTATGAGATTGAGGCCCATGCCTGCGACGCTCTGGCCAAACTTGGGGTGATCCCTGCGGAAAACGCCGCTGCAGTTTGGAAGGCCAAGGACCTGCCCTTTGACATCGATCGCATCGATGAGATCGAGCGGGAAACAAAGCATGATGTGATCGCTTTTCTCACCCATTTGGCTGAGATCATCGGCGAGGAAGAAGCGCGCTTTGTCCATCAGGGTATGACGTCTTCCGATGTGCTGGACACAACCTTCAACATTCAGCTCCATCGTGCGTCCGACATTCTGATCGCTGATCTTGAGGCGCTCTTGGAGGCTCTGAAACGCCGCGCTTTTGAGCATAAAGAAACCGTTCGGATTGGACGGTCCCATGGCATCCATGCCGAGCCCACGACCATGGGCCTGACCTTCGCCCGTTTTTACGCCGAAATGGATCGCAATCTAACGCGGCTGCGGGCCGCACGATCAGAAATCTCAACCGGCGCAATCAGCGGGGCGGTCGGAACCTTCGCCAATGTCGATCCCGCTGTTGAGGCCCATGTGTGCGAGCAACTCGGCCTGCGACCAGAGCCGATCAGCACCCAAGTCATTCCCCGCGATCGCCATGCGATGTTTTTCGCCACGCTCGGGGTTATCGCATCCTCGGTGGAAAATATTGCCACCGAAATCCGCCATATGCAGAGAACAGAGGTCTTGGAAGCCGAGGAGTTTTTCTCCAAAGGCCAAAAAGGCTCCTCTGCGATGCCGCATAAGCGCAACCCGGTTCTAACCGAGAACCTCACCGGGCTCGCGCGATTGGTCCGCGGCATGGCCCTTCCCGCGATGGAGAATGTCACGCTCTGGCACGAACGCGACATCTCCCACAGTTCGGTTGAACGCAATATCGGGCCTGACGCGACCGTGACGCTCGATTTCGCGTTGGCACGTCTCACCGGGGTGGTTGATAAACTGGTTGTCTATCCAGACAACATGATCGCGAATATGAACAAATTTCGCGGCCTTATTCACTCGCAGCGGGTTCTTTTGGCCCTGACCCAGGCTGGTCTGAGCCGCGAAGACGCGTACCATCTGGTGCAGCGCAATGCGATGAAGGTTTGGGAAGAAGACAAGGATTTTCAGACCGAATTGCTGGCCGATCCAGAGGTGATGAAGGTGCTAACGCCAGAAGAAATCGCCGAGAAATTCGACCTAGGCTATCATACCAAGCATGTCGACGCGATCTTTGCCCGGGTTTTCGGCAAGGCCTAAGACTTGCCCGGCCACCGCATTGTGCTAGGCTCTGTTGCGCATACAAGGAGACAATGACCATGACGAAGACACTTCTGACGGCCCTTGCCCTCACACTGGTGCCCGCATTCGCGTTCGCCGCAGGATGCAACTATGGCACTCCAAAGCAAACAACAGTCAGCGCCTGCGCTGATGGCCAGATTTTCGACGTTGCTTCGCAAAGCTGCGTCGACAGCCTCGCCTCTTAAACTTCTGTCGGCGGGGCCTTCAGTTCCGCCGATCCCTATGGGGATCTGTACGACCCCTTTGATTTAAAGTCGGTAATCTCCCCTTAAGCTCCCTCTGCGATCACTGCGAACATAAGTAGAACGCTTAAGAGGTTGCCTTGATTCCCGCCAACCCCCTGTCCATGGATGGCGCAGCGCAAAATGCCCTGCCCGGACCTTATTTGTCGAAACGTCGCAAAGCCGCGATCATCGTGCGCCTGTTGCTTCGGGAAGGGGCAGAGTTCTCTCTCGCCGATCTTCCTGAGTCGATGCAAATCGATCTCACGCATGAGATGGGGGCGCTGCGATCGATCGATCAGCAAACGCTCGATTCAGTTGTGCAAGAATTTTTGGCAGAGTTGGACAATATCGGCATCTCTTTCACCGGCGGTCTAGAGGGCGCCTTGCAAGAAGCTTCTCACGTAATCAGCCCGTCTTGTGCCAATAGGCTACGTCGAGAGGCCGGTGTGCCAGTTGTTGCCGATCCTTGGGGATTTCTTGCCGGGCTGGATGTGGAGCAACTCTCCCAGATCGTGGGCGGCGAAAGCACAGAGATCGCTGCGGTTATTCTCTCGAAGCTTCCGGTCGCAAAGTCCGCAGAGGTTCTTTCGCTGCTTCCCGCAGAACAAGCCAGCGGTATAAGCTATGCTGTCTCCCGCACCGGTGTGATATCGCCAAAAACCGTGCAGTCCATCGGCTCGGCGCTGGCAGAGCAACTTGTGTCGCAACCGACCGTGGCATTTGACGACGGTCCTGTGGGGCGATTGGGGGCTATCCTCAATTCATCGACCGCGGCAACCCGAGACGACGTATTGGAGGGGCTCGAGGGCAAGGATCAAGCCTTTGCCGAAGAAGTTAAAAAAGCAATCTTCACCTTCACCAATATCCCCGAGCGCATCGATCCCCGCGACATCCCGAAAATTACGCGTGCTGTCGATCAGGGGCTGCTTGTCACTGGGCTCGCCGCGGCGCAGGAAAGCGCCGAAAAGGCCGTCGAATTCGTACTGGAGAACATGTCCCAACGGATGGCGCAGCAAATCCGCGACGAAATGCAAGATATGGGCGCGATCAAACCTAAAGACGCGGAGATCGCGATGACGGCGGTGGTCACAGCGATCAGAGATATGGAAGCCGCTGGCGAATTGGTTTTGCTGACGGGTGACGACGACTGACAGAGTGGCACCGGCTAGCTTGTCCCCTGCAAATGCGTTTTCTATAGCAGGGTCGAGCAATGCAGAAAGGTGACCCGAAATGACCAAAGGCACAGGCGCAGTCCCAGACGCGACCGTGCCATCCGCGTCCCAAGAACCACGGAGTTTGCGCAGCCGTTTTATCGACCTGCTGATCAGAGTGATGGTTGGGGTGCCGAAAATTCTCCCCTGGCGCATGCGTCTCGCGGTGAGCGATTTTCTCATGGCTTGGATAATAGCGCCGATCGTGGGCTATCGCAGACGCATCAGGGATAACCTTGCGCTTGTATGCCCAGATCTCCCCGAAAAAGAAGTTGCTCGCCTATGCCGCAGGGTGCCCGGCAATGTCGGACGCTTCGTCGCCGAGGTTATGTCACCCAAGGATTTTTTTAAACGGGCCACACCGGTTCCGGTGACAGGAGCAGGCGTCGATGCATTCAACGAGGCCTTAGAGGCAAAGCGACCATTAATTTTCATCAGTGGCCATTTCGGCAATTTCGACGCCGCGCGGGTCGCTTTTGTCGATCAAGGCCGGAAGATTGGGGCGCTCTACCGCCCCAACGAAGATCCCTATGTCGATGCGCATTACACAGCAATGCTTTCGGGGATTGCCGAGCCCATTTTCCCAAGAGGTCGCCGTGGGCTCGGTGCGATGATCAAATTTCTCCGCGCGGGCAACGCACTTGCGATCCTGGTGGATCAACATGTCAAAGACGGTGCCATCTTGCGATTTTTCGGCAAGCCAGCCGCCACCACCCTGTCACCCGCTGAACTGGCCCTGAAATACGATGCTTTATTGATACCTTGCTATGGGATCCGCAGGGGCCAAGGCTATGAGGTTGTGATCGAGTCTCCGATACCGCACAGCACCCCCGAGGTGATGATGCAAGCATTCAACGACAGTTTGGAGGCCCGCGTTCGGGCTGATATGGACCAATGGCTGTGGATTCACCGGCGCTGGAAAAGCGCCGATGACAAGGTCGCTTAGGCGCGGGTTGGCACACTGCCTGGACGCCATTTGACCAAGGTCGCGGTGATCCCGCCAGCCAACACCACTTTGATGATATCGCCAGGGATGAATGGCGCCATCAACAGAAGTGTCTCGTAAAGACTTTTGTCGAGCGTGACGGCGAGCCAAAGGATACCGGGAAGGTAGAGCACGAAGATCCCGCCAATGAGCGCCCCAAAGCTCGCGGCCCAAAAGACAGGCGCTGACAGCAGCCGCTCTGTGATCCAACCCGTCACGAAAGCTGCAATCGGGAAACCGATCAAAAATCCAGCCGTTGGTCCTACGAAGACGCCGATCCCGCCGCGCCCGCCCGAGAGAACCGGCAATCCGATGGCCGGCAGAAGCAAGAACAAAAGCACCGCCAGTGCGCCACGCCGCGCCCCCAGCACAGTGCCCGCAAGCATCACGCCAAGGCTTTGCGCGCTGATCGGCACCCCAAAGGCAAGCGTGACATTTGGGACCAAGCCCAGTGCCGCGATCAAAGCCGCGAAAAGCGCCACCAGCACGAAGTTTCGTTCCATCGGTTCTTACTCCTTCTGTCCATCAAGACCGCCTCGGGCGCGAAGCGCCTCGGCGACATGGGTGGCGTCGTCTAACGCAGCAACGGAAAACGGCGCAAGCAGGATCCAACCGGGCCGACGCCGTGAGCGGGCCCGCCAAGCCTCGATCAATCGGGTGCTGCGCTCTGCCAAGATCGGTGTAAATCGAATGACCAGAGCCAACGCCAATCCTAAGCGTTCGGGGCGCATTCCGATCAACCTAATCGGCTGCGCGAGCTGGATCACGACATCCGCCATATCCTCTAAGCGCGTGGTGAGCGTCACCAAATTGGCCAGTGCCAGCACCGCCAAAAGCCGCAACGCGATCCCGATACCCTCAACAGGCGTCCCTGTAATACCGTGCCAGAGTGCGAGGATCACCATAAAGGGCCATAAAACCCAGAGTTTGGACACGCCGGCATGCAAAAACCACGTCCCAGGAAGCGCATAAAGCCCAAATACGGCGCAGCACACCACCGCCGTCAGCCAAAGCTCGTTGGCAATAAACAAGACCGCTGTGACAAAACAGATCGCCAGAAGCTTCGGTCCCGCAGGCCAAGCATGGAAGGGCGTGAGGCGCTCAGTGGTCAGCGAGAGCATCGCCTTGCCCCAGTTCCGTCATTTTTTCCCTGTAGGTCGCCAAGACCTCACCCGGATTACCATCCGCGACCACTGCGCCTGCCTCAAGCCAGATCACCCGGTCGTAGCGTTCCAACGTGCTGATCTGATGCGATATCTGGACCACTTTTTGCGGCAGCTCCTCCAAGAGACGCGCTAAGTGGATCTGGGTCGGCATATCAAGCCCTGCGTAGGGTTCATCCAGCAATAAGATATCCGGTTTCATTGCCAAGACCGACATTAAACACACCAGATGCCGTTGGCCTTCGCTCATGCTGTGAACGGCACGGGCCTTCCAGTGTTCCCGCCCGAAACGAGCCAAAATCGCCTCTGATATCTGCGCGACTTGGG
>JBCDGN010000068.1:0-20586 GCA_038751255.1 Pseudomonadota bacterium | reverse complement strand
GGCCGTCGTGGTGGTGAGCCAAGACCTCGATGAGCTGCTTGAGGTGGCGACATGGTTTGCCGCAATGTATGAAGGGCGGCTTTCGGAACCCCGCGCGGTGGCTGGGCTTAGCCTAGATGAAATTGGATTGATGCTTGGCGGCGGCGGCGAGAGCACAGCTAAACCCCCTCCAGAAATGGCCCGGCATGCTGAGGCTTGATAAACGCCCTGAGCCCTCGCGTGTCTGGATCGCGGCCACACCAGTTCTGGCGGTGCTTGCAACGATGGTCGCGGGCGGGCTTCTTTTCGCGTTTCTCGGCAAGAACCCGTTCGAGGCAATCCGGGTGATCTTCTTTGATCCGCTTTTCAACGCGCAGGTGGCAAGCTATGCGCGACCTCAGCTTTTGGTCAAGGCAGGCCCCTTGATCTTAATCGCCATCGGGCTCAGCTTCGGCTTTCGCGCGGGTATCTGGAATATCGGCGCCGAGGGGCAATACATTATGGGCGCGATCTTTGGCGCCGCGGCGGGGCTCGCGCTCTACCCTGCCGATCACGTCTTGATTTTCCCTTTCATGATCCTCGCCGGTGCGCTTGGTGGATATCTCTGGGCGATGATCCCTGCGCTTCTGAAGATTGCTTTTCGCACAAATGAGATCTTGGTTTCGCTGCTTTTGGTTTATGTGGCAGAGCAAATCCTGGCCTCGGTATCGCTCGATCTGCTCCGCAATCCCGAAGGAGGCGGGTTTCCGGGCTCGCGCAACCTCGCGCGGTGGGAGACCTCGTCAAACCCAGAGCTTTTCGCTGGCACTGGGATGCACATGGGCGTGGCGACGGCCTTCATCGCCGTGATCGTTGCCTATGTGCTGCTATCGCGCCATATTTTTGGCACTCAGTTGCAGCTTGCGGGTCAAGCCCCGCGCGCTGCACGTTTCGCAGGCGTCCATCCTAACATCATGATCTTTATCTGCTTTGCGGCCTCAGGGAGCTTGGCCGGTCTTGCCGGGCTCTTTGAGGTCACGGGCCCTTCGGGACAAATCAGTATCGATTTCAATGTGGGTTACGGCTTCACCGCGATCATTGTGGCGTTTCTCGGACGGCTCCATCCGATTGGCATTTTTCTCGCCGGGCTGTTGATGGCCCTGACGTATATCGGTGGTGAATTGGCACAGTTCCAACTGGGTCTGCCCGCGGCTGCCATCCAAGCTTTCCAAGGCATGTTGCTGTTTTTCCTGCTCGCTTTTGACATGCTGTCAAACTACCGCATTCGTTTGATCGCGCGGGAGACTGCCTGATGTCGCCGGAATTGTTGCTAGATGCCTTAATGATAGCCTCGACCCCGATCCTGCTCGCAGCCATGGGCGAACTGGTCGTTGAAAAGTCAGGCGTGCTAAACCTCGGTGTCGAAGGGATGATGATTGTCGGCGCAATCTGTGGCTTCGCGTTGGCGGTGGAGAGCGGAAGCCCGACACTGGGCTTTGTCGGTGCAGCTCTGGGCGGGGCTGGTCTTTCCTTGATCTTTGGCATTCTGACGCAGTTTCTCTTGGCAAACCAGGTTGCCACCGGCCTAGCTCTGACGCTCTTTGGTTTGGGTTTCTCCGCCCTGATCGGTCAGGGCTATGTCGGGATCGTGCCGCCAGCAATCGAGAAACTGCATTTCGGTCCGCTGACCGATCTGCCTCTTTTGGGCCCGGTGCTCTTCAATCATGATCTGATGGTCTATTTCGGTCTTGGTTTGGTCATCGCAGTTTGGGCATCTCTGAAATACACGCGCGCGGGCATGATCCTCCGGGCCGTTGGCGAAAACCACGATGCCGCCCACGCTTTGGGCTATAAGGTTATCCGCATTCGACTGATGGCCATTGCTTTTGGTGGGGCCTGCGCAGGCCTCGGCGGGGCCTATCTGAGCCTGGTCCGCGTCCCGCAATGGACCGAGGGTATGACCGCGGGGGCAGGATGGATCGCACTCGCTTTGGTGGTGTTTGCCTCTTGGAAACCGGGGCGCGTGCTGTTGGGCGCATGGCTATTCGGCGGGATCACGGTGCTACAGCTGAATTTGCAGGCGGCAGGCGTCGATGTCCCGGTCGAGCTGCTGTCCATGTCGCCCTATCTGGTCACGATCCTGGTTCTTGTCATCATTTCTTCCGACCGCCGTCGGGCCAGCCTTAACGCCCCCGCCGCGCTTGGCCGGGTTTTCCACGCAGCAGGCTGATATCGTGGATCCAAGACGCAGAGAAATCATCGACGTCATTGACGGCACCCACCCTTCGGCGCCGCTATGGCCTGCCTACGCGCATCAAGGCCTGATCATGTTGTCCGCCGTGGCCATCGCGCTGGAGACCGAAGAAAGCCTGCCCCAGATTTTCAAAACTGCCCTCTTTTCCTTCGAGACCTTTGTGGTCGGAGTCTTCGCGGCCGAATATCTGCTGCGTCTTTCGCTGGCCCCCAATCGTTGGCGCTATGCCACGAGTTTCTGGGGCATTGTCGATCTGCTTTCAGCATTGCCCATCATTTTTGTGTTCTCCAGCAACTGGGCGGCGCTTCGCGCGTTGCGCCTTTTGCGCCTGGTGCGGGTGTTGAAGCTGTTGCACACCAATCGAGCAATGCTGCGATTGCAAGCGGCTTTGGAAGCAACACGCGGCGAGCTTGGCGTTTTTGCGATCCTTGCAGCCATCGTCGTTTATATCGCAGGGGTGGGCATCTACACCTTTGAGCATGAAGCCCAACCCGAAGCGTTTGGATCGATCATGGAAAGCCTCTGGTGGGCCGTCGTCAGCTTCACCACTGTGGGCTATGGCGATATCTATCCAATTACCTGGCAGGGGCGGGTTTTCACCACTGCAATCCTTTTCGTGGGCCTGGGCGTTATCGCCGTTCCCACAGCGATCATCACCACTGCGCTGATCAACACAGATGACCCAACGGGTCTCGATGAGACCGGCTCAGACGATCCCAAGGCGGGGGCCGACACGCCGTCCGCTTCCTCTTCACAGAAACCTGACAAGGAGACTTGAACATGATCCTGACCTTCACCCGCCGCGGTCTCACAGCCGCAGCATTGGCAGCAGCGCTGCCCTTTGCAGCTGGTGCACAAGACCCAACCAGTGTCGGTTTTATCTATGTCGGCCCGGTGGGCGATCTGGGCTGGTCCTATGAACACGATCAGGGCCGCATAGCGATCGAAGAGGCTTTCGATAATGCCGTTGAGACGACTTTTGTCGAAAGCGTTCCTGAAGGGGCGGATGCAGAACGTATCATGACGCAGATGGCATTGTCGGGCGTCGATCTGATCTTTGCGACCTCTTTTGGCTATATGGATGCGGTGAACAACGTCGCGGGCAAATTTCCAGATGTGAAGTTTGAACACGCCACTGGCTATCGTCGCGACCATCCCAACGTCTCGACCTATTCCGCGCGTTTCTACGAAGGACGCGCAGTCATCGGCCATGTCGCCGGCAAAATGACCAAGACAAACAAGGTTGGATATATCGCCTCTTTCCCGATTCCAGAGGTGATCCGCGGCATCAACGCTGCTTATATCCACGCGAAGAAAGCCAATCCGGATGTCGAGTTCGCTGTGGTTTGGGTCTACACATGGTTCGATCCCGGCAAAGAGGCCGATGCGGCCCGTGCGCTGATTGACCAAGGTGTCGATGTTCTCATGCAACACACCGATTCCACTGCGCCTCAGGCTGCTGCAAAAGAGGCGGGGATCCTGAGCTTCGGTCAAGCCTCTGATATGGGTCAGTTCAAACCGACGCCGCGGATTGGCTCGATCATCGACAATTGGAAGCCCTACTACATTGCCCGCGCCGAGGAGGTGATCAGTGGTACATGGGAAAGCACCGATACCTGGCATGGCATCGCCGAAGGCATGGTAGAGATGGGAGAATTCACGGAAGTGGTTCCCGCGGAGGTTCGAGTTGAGGCACAGACCCTTGCCGACAGCATTTCTGCAGGCACGTATCATGTCTTCACCGGGCCTTTGAACAAACAAGATGGCAGCCCCTGGCTCGCCGACGGCGAAACCGCCGATGACGGCACGCTATTGGGCATGAATTTCTATGTCGAAGGCCTCGAAGGCGACATCCCGAACTAACACGAACTCTGTCCCTTCCGACCCATGTGTCGGGAGGGACGAAACTGGGTCGATGGATGCCTGAGCCATAAGATCATCGGGCGTGTGTGATCCAAAGAACTGCTAACAAACCACGGCTCGACAAAGAACAAAGCAAGCATGCAGATCGAGCACTTTCTCAGTTTCATCGGGCTCTCTGCCCTCGTGATCGCAACGCCAGGACCCAACGCTGCACTTGTGATCACAACAGCAGTGTCTCGGGGCATGCGTGCGGGGTTGCTCGCGGTTTGCGGCATTCTCTCAGCACAGACACTGCAGTTGGTGATTGTCGGGTTGGGCCTGATTTGGCTTGTCGACAAACACCCGGGGTTTTTTGATCCGCTGCGCTACGTCGGGGCAGGATATCTTGTTTTCTTGGGCATCCAGACATGGCGGTCAGCGGCCCACCCGCTTGAAGGTCGTGCAGGGGATCGAAAAACCATACGTCAGGCCGCCCTCGTTGGCATCTTGAACCCCGAAACGTTCACGCTTGCGGTGACGTTCTTTCCCCAGTTTATGAATTCATCTGCGCCAGCCGGCCCACAATACTGGATTCTCATGGCGACTTTCACGATGCTAGGGATCGTGCTGAACTCCGCCCAGGCTGTGCTGGGAAGCTTGGGCCATCGCATGGCCAAATCGGAACGATCCCAGATGTGGGTTGGGCGGATTTCTGGGGTCGTACTGATCGTCGCCGGCGTGTTTCTTGCGGAAGTCCACGTTGCTTAGACGAAAACGCGGCGCAAAAAACCGGGATCGGGAGAGGCAGTGATCTCTGTCATCCTGTTGTCCGGCATGACCATCACCCATCACTAGACTTGGTGCTACTCCGCACCGGTCTGAGAGATGCCGGTACTTTCAGACTGTAAAACAAGCTCATTGCCCATGGCCATCAGATCTGTGTAGCGAGTGGTGAGCTTGCCAACTAGCCGCTGAAGCAAAGGTCCAAAGGCACGATCAAAAATATCTGTTTCTTGAGTTGAAAAACCCCGAGGCCTCGGTCGTGACAACCTCTGTCCAAGCGACATTTTCGGCCGCTATATCGAACAAGGTCCACTGTCACCGGCCTCCCAAATTCGAAATGCGTCACCCGCGCTGTCTACGGGTCTGAACAACCATTTCGCTTTTCTTATTATCTCCCGGCGCGAGACCGGTCTCAACTGTTCTTGGTGCCTGCTTGATCTTGCGGGAGGTCTTCTGGTTTCTTCACAGAGGTCTCTTGATTGGCAAGTCTGTCGATCAATTTCCGAAGCATCATCAGCAAAGGTTCTGAGGCAAATCCAGCACCAAAACCTATCAAGACCACCCCGATTGCAGTGTCGGGCTCAAGCGACGCATAAACCACCATCGCGAGGAACGGTGCGGTGATCACCTGGAGGATCTGGAAGATCACCAGATCTCGGGCCTCTACGGTTTCAATCGGCTCGCGCGGGCGTTCGATTAGCCCTTTTTTCCACTTTTCGAATTTCTCTTCATAGACTTTCTCGCGGTAAGATGGCGCCGCCAACATTTGGATCTCAGGGAGCCTGCGGGTCATGCTGATCGCGCCGCCCACCAGTGACAGCACAACGACGAACAGGGGCACAACCAAACCACCCGTCACCCGGTTCAAACCTGCCGCGGGCAACAAATTATTGACCGTGCGTTGCAATGTGACCTGTGTTGAGCGCGACTCCCGCGCCATCTGACGGGTAAGTGCACGAACCTCTTGCGGTGGCCACTGATCGGCCGCGGACCCCGTATTGTCACTGGTCTCGACATTACCAGTGGTCCCCGTAGACGTCACACCGGAGCTGTCCGCGTCGCTGGACTGCTGCTGACGTTCCGCCTCTGCGGCTTGGCTTTCTTGCGCCTCGGCGAATTGACCCGCAATGGTCTCACGATTGCTTTGGGCCAGGGCGACAAAGCTCGTGATCTGCTCTGATAGGGACTTCGCATCGCCTTGGCCACTCCCGGCCCGTGCGATCAAGCTGGCAAGCTCTTGATTGGCCTCCTGAAGGCGGCGCAGATTGATGCGCAGATTTTCCAAGGTTGCGGCGGTGGTTTGACCAAGCACACGGTTGCGCAGCGCAACATCAAGATTGCCAATGTTGCTGATGGTATCGTTGATAGCCGCACTGAGGGAATTGCCTACATCGAGTGCTTCGGCCTGAAGCGTGTTTGTCACGCCCCCGCCGAGGACGACCAGCCATTGCGGGATCGTGCTGGGGCTGTCGCAGCTGATGGAGACATCGGTCGGTTTGTCTTCAGCACAGCCGCTCAGCACTTGGAAGGGACTTTCGTGAGCCCCATGGGCACCGGTTTCAACATCTCCACGGTCAAGCAATGCGAAGGGAATGATGCTGCCGCCGATGGCCACAATCATAAAAAGATAGGCCGCCCTCAGGGGCAGCAGAAACTTGATGAAGTCGTCTCGATGTTCTTTGCGGCGCTTCCGATCTGCCTTCGCTTTCGCCTTTGCCGCCTCATATTCCTTGGTGCCTTTTTCCAGCATTGGGGGGTGAGGCTCTTCGTCCTCTTCTTCGCCAAGAGGCACCGTGAAGGCATAGATAAACAGATAGGTCAGGCAAAGCCCAAGAAACCAGGGCCAGTAATTCGAAAACGTCCCACCCAGGCTGAACACTTCCGTGGTTTTGGTTGGTGTTTGGGCCGCAGCAGTACCACCGGCTCCATCATAGGTAGTCGAGCCACTCTCAGACGATGCGATGGCGTCCGTCGGGGTGACGGAGATCTCCACGGTTTTGTAGTCCAGTGATACACCAAAGAGAACCAAGGCAGCGAAAAAGAAGAAGTAGACATAGATACCGGATTTGGGCCGAGAGGACCGCAGCGACCTCAGTCCACCGTCGCCATTTCGTCTCGGCGTGTCCTCGCCAGACCCGTTTTGGATCTGGCCGTTGGTCTCGCCAGTGTTCTCAGGCTCAGCGCTTTGATCGGACATGTTTTTCCTGTGGACCTTTTTTGGTTTAAGGCCACAATTATCGGAAAATATTCAATTGTTAAGGGAAATTAACCATATCCCGCTCGTTCGCGCCTATTGTGTGCAAACCGGGACACGCATCTCAGATCTACGCGAATTCCGCACGTACCGGGCTTTTCAGCTCACTGAAGCTTTCTTCGTAACGTTCATACATCAGACGATACTCCGTGGGGATATCGCGCATCGACAGCATGCCGATCACTTTGTCGCCTTCAATGACTGGCAGATGGCGAAACCCGCCTTGGATCATCGTTTCCATGGCCTCAACGAGACTAGCATCTTTGCCGATTGTCACCGGCTTCATGGTCATAATATCAGACACTTGGGTGGTGTCTGTCGATAGGTTTTGACCGATGGCGCGGCGAATGACATCTCTTTCGCTAAGAACACCGATCAGGGCATCATCTGCTATCACCGCCAGCGCTCCGACGTTTTCACGGGTGAGCACTTCACAGGCGGCGCGAACGCTGGCGTGCGGCGGGGTTGAGCAAATTTTTCGGCCCGCGATCACTTCTCCAACGCTTCTTATAATCATGATCTTCTCTCCTTTTGCGATCTCCCAACGGCGTCATCAGACAATCGGGCAATTGGTCCATTTGTGGAAACAATCGGTCGAAGCGGGAGCTATCGCTTTTTGAAAACGCGTTAAGTGCGCAAAATCACCAAACTTCGATTTTGCGAAAATCAGATGGAAAAGAGTTGGCATCGTCTGGTCGCAAAGGTCAGGACGCCACCTAAAAAAACCCGGACCGTTGTAGAGCATAGGGTCCGGGAGATGTTTTACACTATTGGGTCTGTGGTCGCCGAATACCGGTTCGCAGGAACGTACCGCTCCTACTCTGTTGCCGCCGCACGTTCTGAAGCGACGGACACCAGCCCGCGATCACCGGTTTCCCAGAGCGCCGTCATGGTGAGGGAGGACACGACCCAGCGTTCGCCAGTATACACCAGGTCATAGCTGTAGCGCCCGCCGAGCACCCATAGCCCATCGCCGATCCGGTGAGTTGCGGTAAAGTCGGCCTCTGCTTGCGCCTCGGTTTCTTCAATCCCCGTCACAGCATGATTGGTGACCATGTGGTGGGTGACATCAAAGCCCGGCAGAAATCCAGCCCAACCCGCGACAAGTTCTGCGGCAGGTTGAGCTGTGGGCTCTCCCCCCCAGAGACTGGAGTAATCGGTGGTGACAGTATCTGCGAAGGCGGCCTCCACCCGGTCCCAATCATGCCTATCGGCCCCGGCAGCAATATCGGTGATTGTCCGAGTGATGTCTGTTGGGTCCGCCATAGCGGCACCTCCAATTAGGTTTGCGGCGGCCAACACCGTAAGAAGATTTCGCGCCATGTTGCGCTCCATTTTTTTAAGGGCAGAGGACTGGCCGCCTGGGGCAGCCAGAGCAGGTTTTTATACTATTTGCCAAGTCGATCAGGCACCGGGGCAAGTTGGTACTGCGACCAGAAGAAGGTATTCGCCGCATCTTGATCCGCACTGAGATTGGTGGCCTCGACGATCCGTCGGTTTTCAATGCGATAGACCAAGGCCCAAGTCGTATCGACATTGGGTTTGCCCTTTGCGTTCGACCACCCGCGATGGATATCGACCACATAGGTGTCATCGGCACCGAAATAGATCGGTTCTGCTTTGAACCCCGCTACGCCCAGTTCAGCGAAGAAGGCCAAGACCTCTTCACGCCCCTCTTTCGTCCCAGACAGAGGATGACGCCCAGGAATGTGCCACCGAACTTCTTCATCCATCACCGCTGCAATCCCTTCGAGATCGCCAGCCCCATAGGCTGCGAAGAAGTCTTGGACGACTTTGATATTGTCTTCTGGTGATGCGGCCATGGCGGGAGTTCCCAGAGCGAAGGTTGCCGTGGTGAGGAGAGTTTTGACGATCTTTTTCACAACTGCTCACCGGTGATTTGGAAGTGCTCAGCCACGGTGTCAGCCGCGCGCTGGACGTCCTCTGGATTGTCGTAGAAATCGAACTGGGTCACATCTTCGAGCCATTGCATGGTGGCGTCCCCAGCAAATCCCCCAAGGAATCGACGCACGCCGTCTGGGATGGCGGCAGACTCAGAGTGGACAATAGCGAGCGGCTTATCCAGGCGCTGCGGGTTGTCTGCCGGATGATAGGTAAGCCAGCCTTCCCAACCGGCATTGTTCCACTTGTCGTCATATTCCGGAATGCCCCCGCGATCGGGCTCATAATAGTAGCCGCCGATGGGCATCAACACGCCCTCTGCGCCTTCAGGACCCGCCGCTGGAATGATTTGTCCGCCTGCAGCATCCGCCGCGCGTGAGATCTCGATCAGCCCGGAAACGCCTTGGGCACCGCCGTAAACGGCCTCCACGATGTCCTTATCCTGAAGCCAGGGGGCGACGAGACCGACCTTCTGTACCAAAGGGTTGCCAGAGACTGCATCGATCATGTAGCCCGCAGAGGCGCAAATCCCTAAGCCGTTGATCTGGTTTGCATCCACTTCCGGCAAACCGGCCACAAACGCGAATGCGGCACGAATGTCAGAGGTTTTTGCGGCTGGGTCCTCTTTGAAACGCACCTGATTTGGAAGATCGCCAGATTTGCCCCAGCCGCGAAAATCAAAAGTGAACGCTGCAAAACCACGCTCTGCCATTTCTCGCGCGTAGTTGGCGGGCATCTGTTCCTCAACAGAGGTCCAGGCGCCGGTCACAACGACAGTTGGCAAGGCTTTGCCTGCATTGCCCTCGGGCAGATAAAGAGTGCCTGACAGGACCGATCCTTCGTTTTCGAAGCTAACAGTGCGGGTTTCAACCTGAGCAATCGCGGCGGTTGTGGCCATCAAGGACGCGGCGGCGGTGAGTGTGACACCATTCATTGTTCTCTCTCCTGTTTACCTATCGGTTGGGCGTTGTGCCCGATGGGAGGAGAGATACGCCCTAGCCTGACGAAAAAATTGCACCGGCCTGCGCAGTTTTTGGAAGATCCTGCTTAACAGATCCCCCGCGGGCTAGTCGGCAGAAGCTGCTCGGAAACGCCGTGGCGTCTGGCCGGTGATTTGTTTGAAGCTGCGTGTGAAGTGAGCTTGATCTGAAAACCCACAGGCCAAAGCGATTTCTCCCAATGACCGGTCCGCGTTTGCCATCTGTTTGATCGACTGCTCGATCCGATAAGCCATCACATATTGCATAGGCGTCGACCCAAGCGTTTCTTTGAACACGCGCGCGAAATGAGATGGGCTCATCCCCGCCTCGCGCGCCAATGCCTCGACTGTAATTGTCTTGTCGAGGCTCTTTCGGATCAGGGCAAGCACGCGGTGGTAGCGCGCCGCGCTAAAGCGCGCTGAAAGCTCGATCTCTTCGGGACGGCGCTTACCATAGCGCTGAAGCAATTTGACCAGCAGGACGCGGCTCATCGCTTCGAACATCACCGAAGAAGACACATCGTCAGCATCAAGTGCATCGCGCAACATCACACCAGCGGTGCAAAGATCGGGGTCGGAAAACTGCGGCAGATCGCGAAACTGTTGTGGATCAAGTAACAACCCAAGTTCGATCTGCGCGAAGCGTTCAACCTTTTCAGGATCAAGGGTGATCACAATGACATCCGAAGTCGCGAACCATCGCCAGCCCGAGCGCATGCCCGCGGGCGTGACGATGATCTCGTCCTTTTGGAACATAAAATCGCGCAGCTCGCCGTCGCGCCGGTTCTGAACCCGGTGCGGTTTTTGTTGCAGATTGAGAAGGATGTGATGTTCTGCAAAAATACCTTCGGGCATGCTGTCGGGCTCTGCACGGAAGTATTGCACAGACATCAGATCCGCCGCAGACGGATGGTTGATCTCATCGCTATTGAGCAGCGGTGAGGAAGGATAGATGTCTCGGTAGCGGCGCGGCATAAGGCGGTTTTGGTCGTGGGCAGGCGTGAGGGCTCGTTGCCAAAGCTAACGCGTGAGGCACGCCGGCGCCAATGGCTTCCGCGTGAACCAACCTTTAGGCGGGCGCGAACAGGTCGTTGTACTCTGCGCGCAGGATGTTTTTCTGGACCTTGCCCATGGTGTTCCGCGGCAACTCATCAATGAGAATGATTTCGCGGGGATGTTTGAAACGCGCGAGCGAGGATTGTACGGCGGTCATCATTTCATCGATGTCTGGGGTCGCTTCGTTTTGAGGCACTACAAGCGCCAAGACGGTTTCGCCAAAATCAGGATGGGGGACGCCGATGACGGCGCTTTCCAAGACGCCGGGCTGTTCATCCAACACCAGCTCAACTTCTTTCGGATAGATGTTGTAGCCACCTGAGATGATCAGATCTTTGTTGCGGCCGACGATTTGAACATAGCCGTCCTCATCGATCCGCCCCAGATCGCCGGTGATAAAAAACCCATCCGCGCGCAGCTCCGCCGCGGTTTTTTCTGGCATGCGCCAATAGCCTTTGAAGACATTCGGTCCCCGCACTTCAATCTGGCCCACGTCGCCGATTGGCAACGTCTGGCCCGATGAGGGGTCGGTGACCTTCAACTCGACCTCTGGCAGCGGGAAACCGACCGTACCGGCGCGACGTTCGCCAAGATAGGGGTTTGAGGTGTTCATATTGGTTTCGGTCATGCCGTAGCGCTCCAGAATACGGTGACCGGTGCGGGCTTCGAACTGGATATGCGTTTCCGCCAAAAGCGGTGCAGATCCCGACACGAACAACCGCATGTCCTTGACCAGGTCTCGGTCGAAACGCGGGTCGCTCAGCAAGCGGGTGTAGAAGGTGGGCACCCCCATCAAGCTGGTCGATTGCGGCAGCAGCGCGATCACCTGATCGATGTCGAACTTGGGCAGAAAGATCATGCTCCCACCGGCCGCAAGGATCGTGTGCGTGGCCACGAAAAGACCATGGGTGTGAAATATTGGCAGAGCATGGAGCAACCGGTCCTCTGCTGTGAATTGCCATTCCTGGACCAAGGTTTCGGCATTCGACAGAAGATTGTTTTGCGTCAGCATCGCGCCCTTAGAACGCCCGGTGGTCCCAGAGGTGTACAGAAAGGCCGCGAGGTCGTCGGAAGCCCGGGCCACGGTGTCAAATGTGCTCGGTTTGTTTTTTGCCAATGCGCCCAAACTGCCGCTGCCATCAGCGTTAAGGCTTTGAAGCTTCGCGCCAAACCTCTTGGCAATGGGGGTCAGAGAGGTTTGCGTTTGGCCATCGCAGACGACCAAACGCGCACCGCTGTCTTCGATGAAATAGGACAACTCGTCCACCGTATAGGCGGTATTGAGAGGGAGAAACACCAATCCAGACTGAATACAGCCCGCGATCAGCGCCAAGGCATCGGGGGACTTTTGAACCTGAATTGCAACGCGATCCCCAGCCTCAAGATCGAGACTGCGTAGCGCTTGCGCAAACCGTGCCACCTTCGCCAAGAAATCGCTGTATGTCAGCGTTTCGCCATCGGGGAGCAAAAGAAATGGGGCCGTGCTTCCGGTGTGGACGCCAAAGAGCCTATCGAAGAGAGGGTTAGACATCGGATTTCCAGTTAGTCGCGTGACAGTGATGAGCTATTGGCCAGTGACGTGACCGAAGACGACGCGATGACCTCATGAGTTGTGGTGAATTTTTCGTGGTTATGGGCCACCGCGGACAAATTGTAGAGATAGTTCACCATGACACCACTGGATTGCGCGCGGCCGTTCTCGGACAGGTCCGCATCGGCATGAAGGTCATGCACAATCGCGCCGTTGCCAAGGTGAAAGCGGGCCACGGGATCAATTGGCGCCCCATCAGGGCGCTTGGCCCGCAATAGATAATGGGCAGCCAGTTTGCGCAGCTCTTCAGGGTCCTCGATCGACCATTGAAGAGATTGCGCCGTTAGCCAGCGGGTCAAACCCGGAATAGGCGAGAGCGTGACGAAGGTTTTCAGCCCATCCAGGCTGGCAGCAAGATCGGCTGCAACCTGTTTGATGAGCGAGTTGCCAAAGCTGATTTTGGCAAGACCCGCTTGGCAGTTTGAGATGGAGTAGAAGGTGGCAGTGTCCGCTTCTTCGGCAGCAAGGGGAATGCGATCCTCCGCCAAAAGCGATTGGATCGATCCGGGAATGCCCTTGGTCAGGGCGACTTGGACAAAGATCAGGGGTTCATCGGGCATCGCCGGGTGGAAATAGGCAAAGCAACGCCGGTCGTTGGGTTCGAGCCGCCGCCTCAGATCCTCCCAACTGTCGATGGCATGGACCGCCTCATAAGCAATGATCTTTTCCAAGATATGAGCCGGGCTGTGCCAACTGATTGGACGCAAGACCAAAAAACCTCGATTGAACCACGAGACAAAGAGATGCTGAAAGTCGAGGTCTAGCGCCTCTAGTTGCGGCTCTCCCCGACCAAGCCGAAGCAAGTCAGCGCGCATCTGAACCAATGCGTGGGTGGAACCAGGGACGCGGTTCAGTCGACGGATGAGTTCCTGCCGGGACGGTTCGGCGGCCCGCATGTAGTTGCCATAAGATGCTTTGGACGGGGCGCTTTCATAGGCGTCGAGTGTTGAACGCACGGTCTCAGGATCGATATTCATATCGTTTGCGAGATACCAAAAAAAAGCGCGTTTTTCATCTTCGGTCATCGCGGCAAAGCGCGTGAGAATGCCCACCGCCAAAGCCCGACCCGTGCTGTCCCCCGCCGATGATCCAACCAGAGCCTGCGCCAGTTCCTCAGAAGATCGGCCATCGTCGCGTTCCGGCGCGCCCACGCGGTAACGACGTTCAAAAACTGTGGAGAGGAGATCGGCCAGAAGCGTCATACCGCTGTTCCCATCACAACATTCGGCAACCAGGTGGCAAGGCCAGGGAAGATGCAGAGCAGCACAATTGCGATCACCATACAGGCGACAAAGGGCAAGGACCCAATCAGGATCGTCTTTAGCGGAATGTCTGGCGCAATGCCGTTGATCACGTAAAGGTTCAAGCCCACCGGCGGTGAGATCAGCCCAATTTCCATGTTGATCGTCAAGACAACAGCAAACCAGATCGGGTCAAAACCTGCTGCCGTGATGATCGGCAGCAGGATGGGTGCTGCCATCAAGATGACCGCAACCGGGGGCAGAAAAAAGCCAGCGATCAGCAAAAAGACATTCACCGCCGCCATCAAGACCCAGCGGTTGACATCAAGTGTGCCAATCCACTCCGCAATAGACTGAGTGATGAAAAGGCTCGACAGCATGTAAGAAAACACGCCCGCCGCCGCGATGATGAAGAGGATCATCACGCTTTCCTTGGTGCTATCGCGCAGCACCAGCCACAGATCGCTGGGGTTCCAGAGCTTGTAGATAATCACCGCGATCAAGAGGCATAGCAAAGCGCCAACCGCGGCGGTCTCTGACGGGGTCGCGATCCCTCCATACATCGCATAAAGCACGCCCAGAATAATCGCTAGGAACGGTAAAACGCGCGGCAATATCTCAAACCGTTCCGCCCAGGTGTAGCTGCCGGACCCAAGCTGCGCGGCGTCGCCCGAACGCCAGGTGGAGTAGAGCGACCAGGCCATGAAAAGCCCAACGAGCATCAGGCCTGGGATCACGCCTGCGAGAAACAACCGACCGATCGAGGTCTCTGTGGCAATGCCATAGACGATCATCGTCACTGAAGGCGGGATCAGAATGCCAAGCGTCCCGCCCGCCGCGATCGACCCTGCCGCGACACCGCTGGGATAGCCGCGCTTGCGCATCTCGGGAATGCCCATTTTGCCAATCGCCGCACAGGTCGCAGGGCTTGATCCCGACATTGCGGCAAAAAGCGCGCAGGCCCCAAGATTGGACACCACCAGCCCTCCGGGTACGCGCGTGAGCCACCGCTCCAACGCCTCGTAGAGATCAGCCCCCGCACGGGTGGACGCGATGGACGCCCCCATAATGATGAACATCGGGATCGAGAGCAGCGCGAAATTGTCGAGCTTACCGAAGAGGATCTCTGGCATGAGCTCGAGCGACCGCATGCCGTCAAAGACGATCAGAAAGCCTGCGGAGACGATCAAGAGACCCACCGCCACAGAGACGCCCGAGAACAACACGAAGATGGTGGCGAGCGCGACGAGGAGCCCGAGAGTGAGCGGGTCCATCAGTCGACCTCCAACCCAAATGGGTTATCGATCTTGAGAACAAGTGCGACCAAGTCGGCGATCAATTGTAGCAGGAACAAGCCAAAGCCGATCGGCAGAGCGAGATAAGGGATCCAAAGCTTGATCCCCCACACGGTGTCGGACCGCCAGCCTCTGTCCCAAGCAAAGTGCCAGTACTCATACCCATACCAGAGCATAACAGAGACGATGGCGATGGAGACAAAGGAGGTCACGACCGCCAATCCGAACCGCCATGTTGGAGGCAGCGAAAGCGGGATCAAATCCACATTCACGTGGCCTCGCAGCCGCTGCACATAGGGCAAACCAACCAGCGTCGCTGCAATCATCAAATAGACCACCGCCTCGGTTTGCCAGACGGTTGAACCGTTCAGTACGAACCGGATGAAAATCATCTGGCAGGTAATCGCCACAGCCGCGACGATCATCCCCGCAGAACACCAGCCCGCGAAGATCGAGAGAGCGGCCACGACCCTAAGAAAAGGGTTGTTACCGGTATGCGATATCGCTGCAGAGCCATGACCTGACATGCTCGCCTCCAGTGCTTTGGTTTTTGGCGGGAAAGGTGCCGGATCGGTGCCAGTGAATAGCCTCGACCCGGCTGACCGCGAACTTAGTCGACCGAAAGAGCCAGATCGAGCAGATGCTGTCCGTCTGGCACTTCTTCAACAAAGGAAGAGTAAGAGGTCTCTTTGGCGATCTGCCGCCAGGCTTCAAAGTCCTCGGGGCTCATTTCTGCGATTTCCACCCCAGCTTCGCGGAACACCTCAACCGAGTTTGCGTCCTGCTTTTTGGCCTCTTCCAGGTAATAGGCTTGGGCCTTTTCCGCACCGCTCAGAAGAGCGGCCTGCTGATCTTCAGTGAGGCCATCGAACGTGGATTTGTTCATCAATAGGGGCTGATACATGAACCACAACGCCACATCTCCGGCGGGGGTGTAGCAGGATACCTGCTCATAGATCCGGTAAGACACGAAAGAAGAAGACGAAGTGTTGGCCGCGTTTAGGACGCCGGTTTGCATCGCATTGTAGATCTCAGAAGATGCCATGGAGGCAATCGAGGCCCCTGCCCCGGCGAGCATCTGCTCAAAGCTTTTGCCCGCCGCGCGAGTCTGCAGGCCTTTCACGTCCTCGGGGCTGGTGATGCATTTGTCTTTGCCTGCGAAGCCACCGGCGAGATAGCCGTGGACGAGCACCATCACGTCATCTTCGGCCATCTTGGCTTCAAGCTCTTCCATGAAGGGGCTCTCGCTCAGACGTGCAGCGTGATCGTGGTTTTTCACGAGACCCGGCATCAAGGTGAGGTTGTAGGCGGGCTGTTGGCCGCCAGCATAGCTGAGCGGTAGGACCGTCATATCAAGCTGCCCACGGCTGAGCGGCTTGTACTGCTCACGCGGTTTGAACAGCGATTTCGATCCGAAAATCTTGATTTCAAGATCGACATCGGAGGCCGCGACCTCTTCGGCAACGATCTCCGCCACTTTATGGCGGACATCTTGATTGGACCATTGATGCGATAAGCGAAGTTCAGTCGCCCCGACCGCCGTTCCGATGGACATCAGCGCTATGGTTGCCACTGCAGATTTCAGCATGGTTTTCACGGTATCCTCCCTTGGATCGCCCAGTCTGAGGCTGGGTTCTAAAAAGACACTACGAAGAGGACCCAAACTGTGTCAATGTTTTTGTATACAAAAATTACTTCTTTGAATTCAAGAATGGGTGTGGTAAATACAGAACATGTCTGATCGACGCGCAGATAGCATCGCCATCACCCTCGAAAATCTCATCTTCGACGGGGAGTTCGGGGATGGCGACCGATTGGATGAGGTGCGGCTCGCAGAGCGTTTTGAAGTATCGCGCACGCCTTTGCGCGAGGCGTTGCAGCGTTTGGCTTTGTCAGGTCTTGTGGAACTGATACCACGCCGCGGTGCATTTGTTCGTCAGCCTGGACCGGTTGAATTGGTCGAGATGTTTGAGGTCATGGCCGAGCTGGAAGCTTTTTGCGCGCGTTTGGCCACGCGCAGGATCACAGAGGATGCGCTTCAACGTTTGCGGGCGACCAATGACAGATGCCGTGCCGCGGTTGCCGCAATCGACTCAGAAAAATATTACGAAGAAAACGAAGGCTTTCATCAGATCATCTATCAGAACGCCGGCAATGGGTTTCTTGAGCAAGAAGCCTTGCGTCTGCAAAAAAGACTGACACCTTTTCGGCGGAAACAGCTCAGCCTCAGGGGCCGCATGGACCAGTCTTTTGATGAGCATGAGGGCATAGTGGACGCTATCGAAGTGGGCGAAGCCGATGTCGCGGCCAAGCTCTTGCGAGACCATGTCGCTGTGCAAGGGGAAAAATTCCACGCTCTGATGGCCAGTTTAAAGAAAAGCGCAGCGGAGTAAGCGGCAACGCATACCAAAAGCTAAGTTCAGTCGGCCTTCAATTGGGCTCTGATCCACTGCGTGCGCGGGTCACTGTCGTTCCGGCGGTGCCAAAATACCGATACAGCAAAGCTGCGAAGCTCTATCGGCGGCTCTGCTGTGACCAAGCCAAATCTCCCGGCAAAAGCCGTCGCAACGTGCGTGGGCAGCGTGACCAAAGCGCCTGAGGCCGCAACAGCCGCAAGAGCTGGGAGAAAAGCAGGTAGGCCGAGTACCACGCGACGCGACCGGCCCAGTGTTTCGAGCTGATCGTCCACAACCCCCCGCATATCCCCTCCCGGCGAGGTAAGGACATGATCGGCGGCACAATAGGCATCCAGATCGATGAGCGGCGCGTGGGGCAAGGCCTCCGGCAACCCCGCGACGAGATAGGAATCCTTATAAAGGGTCTCACTGCAGATCGTGTCTGGCAGGTCCCAGTAAAAGCCCAGAGCCAAATCGACACGACCTTCGTTAAGCGCCTCAATCGCTTGACCGCGACCGCGCGGCAGGACTGAGAGGTTCAGTCCGGGCGCCTTTTGAGTCAACCGCGCGACCAAGGGCGGGATCAACATCGCCTGTTCCGCATGGAGCGCAGCGATCCTGATCAGACCAGTGGCTTCGCCCGGATCAAAGCGCCGCGCACTGCCCAACGCACCGCGTAGAGCCTCTACGGCGCGGGAAACCGGCGCTTCCAATGCCAACGCCGTGGTTGTTGGCTCCATTCCGTGGGGACGGCGCAAGAAAAGCTCATCGCCAAAGATGTCCCGCAAACGCTTGAGCGCCTGACTGATCGCAGACTGGGTCAGGCCCAAGTCATCGGCAACAATCACCGCCTTTCGATGCCTCAAAAGACCAAGAAAAACCAAAAGCAACGTGAGATCGAGCCGACGGAGTTCAGTAATGCTTAAGTCAGACATAAGTCCAATTCGTTATAATTTCTTACTATAAGCCAATATCTATTGCTTAGCGAAATTAGCAAGGCTCATATCATATGCCCTCTTCAGTCCCAATTGAAGTAAAGTCGTTGCCTCGATGGCTGCCACGCAACTGAGCCTTCAAGGCCGATCGAAAGCGTTTGGAGAAACGCATCTATGAGCGAACCGGTTACCATCATCGTACGCCGCAAGGTGAAACCCGGGCGCGAAGCCGAGTATGAGGCATGGCTCACGCGCATGACGGAAGGTGCCAAGGCCAATTTCCCCGGCTACCTCGGCGTGGGCCTACAGCGTCCAACCGAAGACGGAGAAGCCTATCGCAGCGTCTTTCGCTTTGACACGATCGAGCATTTGGAAGCCTTTGAGCGCTCAGAGTTTCGTGCACAGATGCTGGCCGAAGGCGCGGAACTCTTTGCGAGCGATGCTGCTTGGGATCGCTACACTGGGCTTGAGTTTTGGTTCAATCCCCCCACGGGCACGAAAATCCCGCAGCCCAGCCCGCACCGAATGGCGATTGTGATGATCGCTGTCATCTTTTCGCTGGTTATGATCGTCAATGCTAGCGTTGGGCCGTTGATGGACGATTGGCCATTGGCTTTGCGGGTGTTCATCACGGTCATCCTGCAAGTGTCGTTGATGACTTATGTGATCATGCCACGCCTGACCCCGCTGATTTCGCGCTTCATCTACCCAAAAACTCGAACCCTCTAAGAGGAACCTCAAATGTCTGAGACATTGCCACAGAAAAAAGTCCTGATGATCGTTGCCAATCCCGCCACATCGCCCGTCACCGGCTGGCCTGTCGGGTTTTGGTGGGCGGAGTTGTCCCATCCCTATTGGGTTTTTAGCGAGGCCGGATATGAGATTGAAATCGTGTCACCCGCCGGTGGCGACCTTGTTGCCGACACCTTGTCCGACCCAAAGGATGAGAGCGGCTATGCATCGGATGATCTAATTTCGCTCGGATTTAAAACTTCGAAGAAACATGCACCGCTTCTACTAGGCACCAAATCCCTTGGCGAGATCGACCCCAGAGCGTATGACGCGATCTTTGTCGCTGGTGGGCAATCACCGATGATCACAATGATCGATGACACCAAGCTCCATGCTTCTATTGCATCTGTCTACGAAGCCGGAAAGATCGTCGCATTGGTCTGTCACGGCACCTGCAATCTGCTGAAAGTCCGGCTCTCAAATGGCGAGTTTCTTGCAAAGGGCAAAACCTGGACAGGGTTTGCCAACAGCGAAGAGGCCTATGTGGACACTTGGGTCGGCCAAAAGGTTCAACCTTTCTGGATCGAAGAGGAAGCGAAGAAGATGGAGGATACCAACTTCATCACGTCCGCCATGTTCAAGCCATTTGCCGTTCGCGATGGCGCTTTGATCACCGGTCAGCAACAAGCCTCTGGCGCGGCCGCCGCGGAACTGGTCGTCGATGCCTTGGGGCATTGAGACCGTTTGAGCGATGCCGTAGGACGTGACCGGAGGGTCTGCGGCGATACTGAGAAAACGAAATGCCAGGTGGACGCGCCATGTGTTTGCGCTTTTCCGCCGAAATGCGCCTGTCTAGCCCCAGTTTCAGAGAATCCACGTTTCCTCCAGTGGCTCTCAAGTGGAGGCACAGTGTTAAGAGGCTCAGACACTGAAACTCGGGGATTGACACTTTCACCGGGTGTTCTGCAAACCGTGAAGCACCCTACCCTTCGGAAATCAATGGCGTCTGCGCCTGGACACTGGGCCCAAAAAGGCTTCACCATTGGGTCTGCACCTGACCCCCAATCCGCTCATTTCGGCAATCTTGGAGACATGAGTTGGATCGCCCGAGAGCTTTTGGGGATAGTTTGTTCCAGGTGACCTAGGTGCGCCGTGCAGCAGGCAAGATGCTTTCTGTGAGAAGCACCATGAGATCTCCGAAATAGCCGGGCGAGTTTGGCGTATTCGCCGTTGAAGGTCGGCAGACGGAGCTTCTTGAGGTGGTGCTGAAGCAGCACTTGCGGGGTTTCGCTCATGCAACCGCCCCCGGCATCAGGCTCATGTAGCTGGCCGACTTTGTTGTCTCGACCCGAGCCTTGGGCAGGTACG
>JBCDGN010000067.1:0-21214 GCA_038751255.1 Pseudomonadota bacterium | reverse complement strand
TTCGAGGAACAGGACGAAGCCTATCGCAAGCGCGTGCTGCCCGGTGGCCCGGTCCGGGTCGCGGTAGAGGCAGCGATCCGCTTTGGCTGGGACCGTTGGCTTTTTGGCGAGCGGGGCCGGCGCGAGAAATCGGGCTTTATCGGGATGCATGAGTTTGGCGCTTCAGCACCTGCCGGTGCCCTGTTCGAGCATTTTGGCATCACTGCTCAGGCTGTGGCCGACAAAGCCAAACTGCTCATCGATGGAAAATGGCAGCCTGACCCTCGGATCTAGCCAGATAAAGGCCGGCCCATTGGGTCGGCTGCAACCACACCATGTGACAGCGCCCACAACAGCGCCTTGAAACCAGGCAAACGCTTGGTTTCAAGGCGGCGTTGTGGCGCTTTTTCTCCCTTGTGCGGCGCGCTGAAAAAGCTGGTTTTCTGCGCAGCATTAAGCCATCAACCATGTTCACGCTAACACGTCGCAGTTACCGCTAACACCCTGTCTTAACGATGTTTTTTCCTTTCAGCAGAAAATGTATACCGTTATATGCAGCGCAGCATAGTGTGGCTGCCAGGGGCTTTGCTGGCGCGTTCGGTTAGGAGAGTACCTCATGACGATTACCATCGGTATCAATGGATTTGGCCGCATCGGCCGTTGCACCCTCGCCCATATCGCTGAGTCCGCGCGCAACGATGTCCAGGTGGTCAAAATCAACGCCTCTGGCCCGATTGAAACCAACGCTCATTTACTGCGCTACGATAGCATCCATGGCCGGTTTGCTGGCGATGTGCGCGTCAATGGCAATGCGCTCGACCTCGGTCGCGGCCCGATTGAGGTGATGTCGTCTTACGATCCAAGCGCGCTTGATTGGACTGGCGTCGATGTGGTGATGGAATGCACCGGCAAGTTCAATGCGCGTGACAAGGCGGCAGTGCATCTCGATCATGGTGCGCGCGCCGTTTTGATCTCTGCGCCTGCGAAAATGGCCGATAAAACCATCGTCTACGGCGTGAACCATCGTGAGCTTTCGGCAGATCACAAGGTGGTGTCAAATGGCTCGTGTACCACCAATTGCCTCGCGCCGCTGGCGAAGGTCTTGAACACTGCCATTGGGATCGAACGGGGCATGATGACCACCATTCATTCCTATACCGGGGATCAACCGACACATGACCGCAGGCACACGGACCTCTACCGGGCGCGCTCTGCCGCCATGGCGATGATCCCCACCTCCACCGGCGCTGCCAAAGCGCTGAAAGAGGTGCTGCCCGAACTTGAAGGCAAATTGGATGGCGCGGCCATTCGCGTGCCGACCCCGAATGTTTCGGCGGTGGATCTGACCTTTGAAGCAGGAAAAGACGTCACTGTCGAAGATGTCAACGAGGTCATGCGTGAGGCCGCAGCAGGCCACATGGGCAAAGTTCTAGGCTATGATCCTGAACCCAAAGTGTCCGTCGATTTCAACCATACCGAACACTCGTCGATCTTTGCGCCCGACCAGACCAAGGTCATTGGCAATCGCACGGTCCGGGTATTGGCGTGGTACGACAATGAATGGGGTTTTTCGTGCCGTATGGCGGATGTTGCAGGCGCCATGGGACGTTTGATGCACTAGCCGCGCTTGTTGCCGCCCCGGTAGTCAGTCGGGCTGGTGCCTGTCACCCGCTTAAACGCCCGTCGAAAGGATCGATCATCAGCAAAGCCTAGGACCAGCGCTATGTTTTCAACGGTGTTTTTGGGCTGATCCAAAAGCTCCCGCGCCAGGCGGAAACGGTGCTCCTCAATCAAGGCGCCAAGTGTAGTGCCATAGCTTGCAGCCAAACGCTGAGCCTGACGGTAGCCCATCTCTGCGCGCCGCGCGATCGCCTTAGGCTGGAACTCACCGTGTTCTGAGGCCGCAATAATCGCGTTTTTAAGCGGCGCAAGAGCGTCCGTCGCCTTAGAAGCCCGCAAGGCTTTTTCTAGGCCCTCAAGGTGCATTTTCACGAAGCTGAAAAGCTCTGCACTCGCATGCTGGATCGGCGTTTGCATGACAGATGCTGACATAATCATCGCGGTGCGCGGGGCGTTGAATCTCGGTGTGACTCCAAAAAACGCCTGATAACCAGCCAGTTCTCCGGTCGGAGCATGCGCGAATTCCACACGTGTAAGCGTGATCGGATCACGGGCCAAGTGGGTCAACAAACGCCACACCAAAGCATTTGACATTTCTGAAGACCGCCCCTCGTCGAGATAGTCGAAGGGATGCGCCGAGCTCAGGATCACCTCATCCCCGTCATAGGTCATCTCAGCTTCGACTAAATCTGACAACACACGTCGATGCGTGATCAAAAGCGACGCAGCCTCGCCCACCGTCTCGGCAAATTGAGCGCCATGGGCGATGTCTGCGAAGAAAGAAAAGGGCGCCGCTTTCGCCATATCCATCGTCAACGGCGCCGTTGACGTCACTTCTTGACCAATCAAGCGCCAAATGCGGGGCAGCACTTCCTCGGGCAATCGCGTGTTGCAAACGGCAAGATCATGCCCCCCAATATCCGTCGCCTCGCTGATTTGCGCCATCGTCAGCCCGCGGCTCAGCGCAAAGGCAACCGTGGTCGCGGCAAGGCCAGGATGGGCGCCCGGCTGCGGGTCGGTGTCGCTATTTGTCCGGTTTGCTGCCTTCACGGTCCTTATCCGATGCCTCCATGCACGTTCTAACCAAGTAACGCTGTGCGGGAGATAAGCATTCACGATGGCTTGGTCTAGATTTCGCCGGAATGGCAGCCTGATACTTGTAACTGCAGTCCTTGTCGTCATGGCGGGGTGTTTGCCGGAAAAAGAGCAAGAGATCAGCCCAGCCCCGATCCGTGGCTTGGTCACGGTATTGGTCAGCGCCGCAGATGACAGCATCACGCGGCGATACCCCGGTGTCTTAGAGCCTAGCGAGCTGAACACATTGTCTTTTGAAGTCGCGGGGCGTTTGGGACGGCTCAACCTCTCAGTCGGACAGCAAGTGACCCAGGGCGATCTGCTGGCTCAATTGGACAGCCGCCAATTTGATGTGACGATTGAGAACCGCAAAGCCAGCATAGAAGAGGTGCAGGCGCGGCTAGTGCAGCTGCAGGACGATCTTGCGCGGTCAGAGCAGTTGCTGACCCGCGGTGTAGTCACCCGAGTGCAACGCGATGAAGATGCGACTGCGCTTCGTGAGGCGCAGGCGCAGCTTGTCCAGGCCGAGAAGGATCTAGCATCGGCCGAGGAAGATCTTGCCGACACCAGCCTCTACGCTCCGTTCGATGGTATCATCAGCAGCGTGAACGTGGATAGTTTTGCCACTGTGGGGTCTGGCACAGTCATTGCGACCCTTTACGAGCAGTCGGCCTATGAAGTCTCTTTCTCGGTCAATTTCGAGACCGTGGCGCAGCTTGGCGTAGGAAAAGAAGCCACGATCCGACTTGCCGATGATCCCACCATCGCCCTGACCGCGGAGGTGAGCGAGATCGGCAAACGTGCGGACACCGTTTCGTCCTTCCCCGTTGTCGTGCGTTTGACCGAAGATCATCCGCTGATCCGTGCTGGCATGGCCGTGGAAGTCGAGTTTGAAATTGAAATTCCGGCGGAGGAAGGCTTTTTGATCCCGGTCTCCGCGGCAATCCCCGAGGGTCAAATCCCTGAGCTTGCCAGCATCACCAGTGTGACACCGCTAGAGGTTTACGTGTTCGAGCCCGACACTAGCACGGTGACACGGCGCGCGGTGAGCATGGGGGGGATCCGCGACAACCGCTTTCTGATCGTGGATGGCCTGACAGAAGGCGAACGTGTCGCGAGCGCCGGGGTCACCTTTCTGCGCGAAGGGATGGAGGTCAAACTCCTAGAGGTTGAGGACTAAGCGATGGAGGCGCTGACCCGCTTTGGCCTTCAATCCTCGCGCTTCACCTGGCTGATGATGGCGCTGATATTATTGCTGGGCGTGGTCTCTTACATTGGTATCCCCAAGCGAGAAGACCCAGCGATCACCATCCGCACTGCTGTGGTGAGCTTTGAGTTTCCCGGCATGTCGCCGGAGCGGATTGAAAACCTCATCGCCATTCCCGTCGAACGCAAACTGCGCGAAATCGGCGAGATCGAAGACTTCGAGACCATCATCACCACCGGGCAAGCGCTGATCTACACCACGCTTTACGACACGATCTATGGGGAGAGTATCGAGAGCGCGTGGGAAGACCTGCGCAACAAGATGTCCGATGTGATGGGGGAGTTGCCTGCGGACACGCAAGGACCCTTCGTCAATACCGATTACGGAGATGTGGCCATCGCCACCATCGCGGTCACCGGTGACGGGTTCGATCTGGCCTATATCGAGGATGTCGCTGAAGACCTGCAACGCGAGCTCTACACCTTGAGCGGGATCACCAAGGTCGCGCTTTACGGCACTCAACAAGAACGAATTTGGTTGGATCTCGACACCCGCGAACTGGCCTCAGTGGGTGTGCAATTGTCTCAGCTTTTCGAAGATTTGCGGGCGCAAAACGTCATCCTACCCGCGGGCGAGATCGATGCAGGCGGCACCACCGTAGTGTTGGAGGCCAATGGTGATCTGGGCACCATCGATGAAATCCGAAACGTCCTGACCCAAGTCGAAGGGCTCGATGGCTATGTCCGGCTCGAAGATTTGGTCGATGTGCGGCGGGGTTATATCGATCCCCCCGAAGATCCTGCGTTTTTCAACGGAAACCCCGCCGTGGTTTTGGCGGTGGAGATGTCCGACGACACGGATATCCAAGATCTCGGCACCCGTCTTGAGCAGAAAATCCGAGAGGTCGAGAACACCAAACCCATTGGGATCGCCTTTAACATCTCTACATTCCAGGAAACCAATGTCACTCAATCGGTGAATGGCGCGCTTAGCAATCTAGGGCAAACCTTCATCATCGTTTTTGTGGTGATGTTGCTTTTCCTCGGCCTGCGCGCCGCGGTGGTCATCGCTTGTATTGTGCCGTTCACCGTCTGCTTTGCCCTGACGCTGATGGGACCCATCGGGGTCGATATCGAGCAGGTTTCAATCTCGGCCGTCATCGTGTCACTGGGGCTGTTGGTGGACAATGGCCTGGTGGTCGTCGAAGATATCGATGGACGCACCGACGCTGGCGTGCCGCCGGAAGAGGCCGCGCTGGAGGCCGGTCGGCAATATGCGATTCCGCTCGCTGTGGCCTCTATCACAACTATCTCGGCCTTCGTGCCAATGCTGCTGATCGAAGGCAGCGAAGGTGAATTCAGCTATTCCATGGGCGCTGTGGTCGCCTCGATGCTCGCAGGGTCCTGGCTAACCGCACTTTACATCCTGCCCTTTCTCTCGGCGCGATTGCTCAAGTCAAATCCTGACAAAGCGCCCTCTGAGGGCATCAAGACCACGGGGGTGATGGGCGTCTATGGCGCGCTGATCCGCAGGCTCATGCCCTTTGGGATCCCCATTGTAGTTGTGATCTACGCTGCGGTCGCATTCAGCGGGATGCAGATGGGGCAAGTGCGCGCGCAGTTCTTTCCTCTGAGCGAGCGGGCTGATTTTTTGATTTATATGGACATGCCCAAAGGCACAGCCATTTCTGAAACCGAGCGCATGGCCGATCAGGTTGCAGCTTGGATCACAGATGAAGAGATCAATCCCGATGTGGTCAGTGTGACAGCCTATGTCGGCAGCGGGGGCCCGCGCTTCAATCTGGGCCTCGACCCGGCAGACCCAGATCCCGCAAGCGCTTTCTTGCAGGTGAACACAACAGATCTTGCCTCAGCAATTGAAACATCGGACCGCGCCCGCCACGCCTTTATTGAGACCTTTCCAGAAGCGCGTTTTCGGGTCACCCGACTGGCCCAGGGCGGCAGCGAATCTGGGATTGTCGAGGTTGAGATCGCAGGTCCCGACGCAGATGTGCTAATGGCTGCCGGTGATAAGGTCCTAGCAGCGTTTGAGACCCTGCCAGAATTGGTGATGAGTGAAACCGACTGGGGCAACAAGGTGGTCAAAGTTGTCCTAGAAGTCGCACAAGACAAAGCGCGCGCCTTCAACGTCACCTCAGAAGATATCTCTCAAGTGATGGAGACCTATTTTTCTGGCACGGTCTACTCGACCTTCCGCGAAGGCGATGCTCAGATCCCGATCACCCTGCGTGCCAATGAAGCCAGTCGGAACAGTCTGGAAGATTTGGGCAATCTCAGCGTGGCAGCGAACGAACAACTGATCTCTATCGATCAAGTCGCAAGCTTCCAGCCGCGCTTGGAGTTTTCCGAGCTGCGTCGCGAAAACCAAATCCGCCAGATCATCATCTCGGGCAAAAGCAACGCGATCCCCGCGAACGAGACACTCGCGCGGATTCAGCCAGTGCTTGATGATCTTGGCCTAGGGCCTGGCTACACGATCAGCATCGGCGGTGAATTGGCCGATAGCGCCGAGGTGCAAGAAAAGCTTGGTGGCAATCTTCCTTACGCCTTTGGGATCATGCTGGCAGCGCTGGTCTTTCAGTTCAATTCCATGCGCCGGTCGCTCATCACCTTCATGACCATCCCTCTGATCTTGATCGGCGCGCCTTATGCGCTGTTGATCAACAATCAGCCGTTCTCCTTTTTTGCCCTGCTCGGCATGATGTCGCTGATGGGGATCATCATCAACAACGCCATTGTCTTGATCAATCAGATCGATATCGATCAAAAGCGGATGGAGTTCAGCGACGCAATCATCTACGCCAGCCAATCGCGGTTCCGGCCGATCCTGTTGACCTCGCTCACGACAATCTGCGGGCTTTTGCCCATGGCGATTTCAGGCGGCGCCCTGTTTGAGCCGATGGCCACGATCATGATCGGTGGTCTTGCGATTGCCTCGCCTCTCACGCTCATTTTGGTGCCAAGCCTGTGCTACTTGATGTTGAGGCCGCGGGGCGCTGCCGCTCAGGAGGTCCCTGCATGAGACTTATCTTCTTCGCCATGATTTGCGTGCTTTTACTTGGCTGTGCACCACGCGGCGTTATTGAATCCGGCGCGCCAGCGCCCGAGGCCAGCGTTCGCGAAGTCTTTGTCGCGCGCTTTCGGCAAGACACGGGCCAAGTCAAAAATTTCGGGGCGCGACGCCCTGGCGAACTAAGCTTTGAGCGGCTCTCTGTCTCCATTCCGCCCACCCATCAGGTTGGACAGGTCGAATGGCCGCGCGGCACACCCGATGCACGCACGGATTTCGTGACCGTGGACAGCGAAACTTATCCAGACATGGCCAGTTTTGCGCGCGCGATTGCAGCCTCTGATCGCTCTGGCGAGCGGGAGTCGGTGATCCATGTCCACGGCTACAACACCACCCATGGCGAGGCCGTCTACGGTGCCGCGCAAGTGGCGTATGACATGGATGTCCCGGTGCCGATGGTGATCTTTTCCTGGCCTTCGGCGGCACAGACCAAGGGCTATGTCTATGATCGCGACAGCGCTCTGATCTCGCGCGATCAGTTGGAAGAATTGATCGTGACCCTCGCCGATGACCCGGGACGGGATGTGTTTCTGACCGCGCATTCCATGGGCAGCTATCTCTTGATGGAGACGTTGCGCCAGATAGAGGTCTCAGGCCGGCTCGATCTGCACACTGATATCAGCGGAGTGACTTTGCTTGCCCCGGATATTGACCCCGAGTTGTTTCGCCAGCAGGCCACACGGATCGGAGACCTGCCAGAACCCTTCATCGTCGTGGTCGCCGAACAGGACAAGGCGCTGCGCTTTTCAGGCGGGCTCACGGGGCGCGGGGTACGTTTGGGAACACTGACCGATCCTGAAGAATTGACCGGTCTTGGTGTGACATTGGTCGATGTCGGCACACTCTCCGACGGAAAACGCTACGACCACAATATCAGCAACACCTCACCTGCCGCGATCGCGATCTTCCGCAAGCTCAATGAGATCGCCCCCCCCGGCGAATTACCCGCGCTGGAAACAATCATTCGCGCCGACCAAGCAGAAGACGGACTTTTATCTCGGTTTACCAGAGGGCAATGAAGATCGCTCGCCTGCTGGTTTTTCCGCTCATCCTACTGTGGCTTCTGGCTGCGCAAGTTTCACAGGCGCAAAATGCGCTCTTGGGCACGATAACCGACAGCCCGAGACAGACACTGGAAAGCTTGTACACCCTTTCTGATCGGCTTGATCAGCGCCTGGAGAGCTACCAAGATACACGCAGCGGCCGCGATTACGCCGCGATCATAGTTTTGTTGGACCAACTTGCCCATCTCTTTGATCTCTCTGACCTCCCCCCTGCTCTTCGCGCGCAAGCCGGCGCAGAAACTGTCGCAGATACCCTTGATCTCTTGGCTCTGAGACCTGCGCTAGATCTCTCCCAGCTACCAGATGTCGATGCTATACCAGAGACCGGCGACTATCTTTACCGGATCGACGGCACGCCACTGCGCCTGCAGCGGATCTCGGAAGGCACGCGGCGCGGCGAGGTGTTGTTTGACAGCCATTCTGTCTCCGTCCTGAACCGTTTGGGGGAACTTGACCAACGGATAGACACGACCGATGAGCTTGACGGAGCACAATGGTCAGAACGGCTCGACCAGATTACCGGGCCATTGGTACCTCTCTGGCTCACTTCTGCCGAAACGGTTTTTGGCGGAAAGCGCATTCTCGACACACCCGCCTGGAAAGGGGCTATCGCATTCGGGGTTTTGGCCAGCGTTATCTTGGTTTTGATCCTTTGGCATCGGTTGCTTATCGTGGTGCGCCGCCGCGGGCACCTCACTCAAATCTGGATCAGATTGCTTGGGCCCCTCGCGGTGATTGCCGCATCCCTGTGGCTGTCATGGTATCTTGTGCTGGAGCTGCACCTGGCCGGACGCCTGGCGTTGATCGTCCAAACGGTCAATGTCTTTGTTCTGCATGTTGCCTGTGCCTGGATCGCTTGGATTGTGATCCGTGGGCTCTTTGATCGGGCTGCGACCGGTTTGAACCGGCGCGAAGATAGCATCGACGTCAACATGTTGCGTCTGATCGGACAGATCGTTGCCGCGATCGTCGCTGCGGCCATCTTTGCAAGCGGGGCGCACGCGCTTGGTCTGCCTGTGCTAAGCATCCTCGCAGGCTTTGGGATTGGCGGTCTTGCAATCGCGCTTGCGATCCGCCCGACCTTTGAGAACCTCATCGGCGGCTTTATCCTTTATATTGATCGACCGATCCGGGTGGGTGATTTTTGTGCCTTCGGCGATCAGAGCGGCACAGTCGAACGCATCGGGGTGCGCTCCACCCAAGTTCGCGCTCTGGACCGCACTCTGATCTCCATCCCCAATGCCCAATTTGCGGATATGGAGCTCATCAACTGGGCCGCTTGCGATATGATGCAGATCCATACCGTGCTTGGCCTGCGCTATGAGACCAACATGGAAACTTTGCGCTTCGTCTTGGCCGAGATCCGCAAAATGATGCATGCCCATCCCAGGATCGATAACGAAACGATCCGGGTCCGTTTCGCGGGGTTTGGTGCCCATTCGCTGGACATCGATTTACGGGTCTACGCGCAAACCCGCGAGTGGAATGATTTCTACGCGATCCGCGAAGATATGCTGTTTCGCGTGGGCGAGATTGTGGAACGGTCTGGTTCCGCTTTCGCCTTCCCATCGCAAACCCTTTACATGGCGCCTGATGACGGGCTGGATGAAGGCCGCGTGGGGCAGGCACAGCAAAGCGTTCAGGCGTGGCGCGACAAACGCAAACTGCCCTTCCCGCGCTTCGCCTCGGGCGAACTGCAAAAGGTGGAAGGCACGCTTTTCTACCCGCCCCGTGGCTCCCCAGATTTCCTTGCTGATGAAGAAGACATGGCCGCCGGGACAGAGACACTGTCAACTGACACCGAAAGCGCGCCCAAAAAGCCCGATTGAGCCGCGCTGAGGTGGCTCGGGACATGTGGGCGTGGCTGTCAGAACATGAGTTCTTCCTTGGCGCCGATCAACGGGTTTCCCGTCTCAGAAAATTTTATGTATCTGGACATTTAAATCTTACCTGATTGCGGCAAACTGCGCAGCAGTTGTCCAATCGGGCGCAACAATTTGGAGGCTTGACCTTCAACGTATCACTAGTGTTAGCGGTACCATAAGACAATTTCGGAGGGATATCCCATGTCGGTGAAACTGGCGATTAACGGATTTGGACGCATCGGACGGAATGTCCTTCGGGCCATCCAAGAGAGCGGGCGCAAAGATGTCGAAGTGGTTGCGATCAACGATCTCGGCCCTGTGGCGACCAATGCGCATCTGATGCAGTATGACAGCGTGCATGGGCGTTTCGATGGCGAGGTGACCTATGGCGAGGATTGGATCGATATCGGTCTCGGCCAGATGAAGGTCACGGCCGAACGCGACCCCGCCGCCCTGCCCTGGACCGGTGTTGATGTTGCACTTGAATGTACCGGCATTTTCACTGCGCGGGATACTGCGGCCAAACATCTCGAAAATGGCTCTCACCGCGTGCTGGTTTCAGCGCCCGCGAAAGGCGCAGACCGCACGGTGGTCATGGGGGTCAACAATGGCAGTCTCGCCAAAGGCGACACCGTAATTTCGAACGGGTCTTGCACCACCAACTGCCTTGCGCCGGTTGCCAAAGTCCTCAACGATAAAATCGGCATCGACAAGGGCATGATGACGACGGTCCACTCTTATACTGGCGATCAGCCGACGCTGGATACGCTGCACAAGGATCTCTACCGCGCCCGTGCCGCAGCGATGAACATGATCCCCACCTCAACCGGCGCTGCGCGGGCGTTGGGTCTGGTCTTGCCGGAGCTTGATGGAAAACTCGATGGAGTTTCGATCCGGGTGCCGACACCAAATGTGTCTTGTGTCGATCTGACCTTTCATGCAGCGCGCGATACCACCGAAGAAGAAGTGAATGCAGCGATCGCCGAAGCCGCCGCAAACGGTCCGCTTGCGGGTATTTTGGGCTACACCGAGGCACCGCTCGTCTCGATGGATTTCAATCACGATCCCCGATCATCGATCTTTGCCGCAGACCAGACCAAAGTGCTGAAGGGCACGCTGGTCCGCATCCTGTCTTGGTATGATAATGAATGGGGTTTCTCCAACCGCATGAGCGATGTTGCCATCGAAGTTGTGAACCGCACATAAAACTCAAGATAGCGCTAACGCTGCATTGCAGAAAACACATGCCGGGACTGCGAAAACGTCGATTGTCCCGGCTGAGGTGACGCGTATGTTTGCCTCGTAAGTGAGTAACAACAGTCGTATGAGGCAACAAATGAACGGTATCTTTGCTCGTGTCGGTGAATCGCTGCGTCGTCAGCGCAATTTCAACCGCACTCTCTCTGAACTCAACGCCATGACGGACGCCGAAGCGCGTGATCTTGGGATCAACCGCAGTGATTTCCGCCGCCTGGCATCAAAAGCAGTCTACGGTCGGTAAAACACCGCCAGACCAGCTTGATACGAATGAAGGCCCGGGTCGCTCCGGGCCCTTTTATATTTTGGCTCGCGTTTATCTTGCCGGATTGGCCCCAAAACTGGAGCGTTTGAAGCTGGGTTTTTCATTAGATTTCCCACGCTGGGAGAGGAGCGAAATCCCATTAAGGCGTCGAAGTTCACGGAGACGCGTGTGCGGTATGGTTGCAGGCGAGCGCAATGGCGATGTGAACGAAGAGGAGAGCCAGCCCCTTTGGTGATTGACGTTGCGCGACATAGATCCTGGCTTGGGGGCTCTTTTGCAGCTTAGCAGCTGCTCGATAGATCACAGAAATCTTGATAACTTGAAACGCGTTCATGACTGAAAAAGTGATGGTGATTGGATGGATGGTGCCGCAAAAGCAATGGCTTCTTTGGAAGGTGACATCCAGCGGGTTGGCGTCACGCGCGATGCACACGAATGGGACCAGATTAGCCAAAGATGCACATATATTCAGGTTGCGGCGGGCGACAAAATCCAAAACCAATCGCGTGTTGCCGATAGCTGGGTGTTCCTGTCCCATGGCATCGCAGCATCCGAACAAACCTGGCTCGATGGCGGATCGACGATTGCGCGGTTCTTCGAGCCCGGCAATATCTGTGCAAATCTTACCAGCGCCTGGACGCGCGACATTGCCTCAGACGATCTGATTGCCGTCACTGATATCGCCGGGGTTGCTATTCCCGACGACATCTTCAGACGAGAATATCTCGAGGGGGGCTTCTTCGGCAGGTACCTACGTCTAAAAATGATCGCTGCGCATCTTTTCGCGAAGGAATTGGTTTGCGCGAAAACCTCTGGCAAGACCGAAACGCGATACAATTTTCTCGAGCAATACCATCAAAACGTCATCGGATCTGTCCCGCAGAAAGATATCGCGCGGTTTTTGGGCGTGACACCGCAGGGTCTGTCCCGGTTCTTGCGGCGAAGAAAGTCCCAAGCCAGTTAACCGAGGTTCATCGTCGGCTGGCGTCTTCCGCTAATGCTCAAGGTCAATAGCCCTTTGAAGCATCGGATCGGAGGAACAAACGCCATGTCCAAGTTGCAAATGCCAGTGGCACGGGATTATGGCTGGGCATTGAAGCCCGTCTCCTCGTCGCATTTCGAGATCCATCAAAAAGACAACGGCCAGTTTTGTGTTGTGTTGAACCATGCGTTGTTGCGCGGGGTGTCTGTTGAAATGCTCCGATGGTGGTTTTTGAACTTTACGCGCCTGCGGGTCCGGCTCAGCGATGTACCCGGTTACGAAGGCCAACAGGTTCCCGCCTATTGGCTCTGGCATCCGGTGGATCATCTAAGCGCGGAACTGTCAGGCAGTCTTGGCCCCGGAGGCGTCGCCCAACCGGGGTGTTCCATCCACATTCGTGAAGCAATGCAATACGACCTCTATGAGTGGAAATACCCCGTCGACAGCAAATTGAAGGTCTTCTACGTGGGCCCCGATGGTTGGGCGATGGGAAAGACACTGCCGCTGATTGGCCCGGTCATGATGTTGCGCATCCATTTCAAGGATGTCTTGGAAGATGGGCAGCATGTCGGCGCGCATTACCATTATGAAGTCGTGATCGGGACGACCGGCAACACCCCAATCGCGCGCTTCATCAACAAACAGATCACCAAAGAGTTTGGCACAGAGTTCTTTTCTGCTTGGCAACGTCACAATGTGATTGAAGTGGGGACATTTGAAAACTTTCTTCCCGCACTTTTTGGTCAGAAGGATAGCATTTCATCCCTCGTATACGCGCGCGATATGGACCCTCAGCTTCCCTCTCCGGACACGCAAAAAGGATATGACAAGGCACTGTTTGAAACACGGTTGAAAGACTACAGGGACACCAGCACACCTTACCTGGTCCAGCAATATCAGAGCGCCTCGTTCTTATGAATGTCGCGCTTCACTTGCCGCGAGGGGCTCTGGTCGGTCGCAGATCGAAACGCTGAGTGTAACCATCAGAAGCTTACGCAGTGCGCGTTTTGGACAGGTCGTCCAATAGACTCAGCGGTCCTCTGGACGTTTTCTATCACGCCCTTGATGTCACCAAAATCAGGGAAATTTGTTCTTCAGGGCTTCATTCACGGCAGGCGTCACAAACTTCGACACATCCCCACCGAGACGAGCGATTTCTTTGACCAGGCGCGACGCAACGGCTTGGTGTTGTGCCTCTGCCATGATGAAAACGGTCTCAATCTCGTCCCGCAAGGCACGGTTCATTCCAACCATCTGAAACTCATACTCAAAATCAGACACCGCGCGCAGACCTCGGAGGATCACAGTGGCGCCGACATCCTGCGCGCAATCGATGAGCAGGTTTTCAAACGGATGAACCACGACCTCGGTGTCGAGGCTGCTGAGCAGCGCCCCGCATTCCTTTTCAATGATCTCAACGCGTTCTTCCAGATCGAAGAGCGGCGCTTTATCGCGATTAATCGCGACGCCAATCACAAGGCGATCAACCAATGATGCGCTCCGCCGGATGATATCGGTGTGGCCCAGCGTGAGCGGATCAAACGTGCCCGGATAAAGACCTATCCGCATAGCGCTCTCCCTCCGTCGTCAATTTTTTGCAGAGGCAAAGACGATGCCGTCTGGAATTACAACCCTTGGTCGAACTAGTTGCCCATGATCATGCCCGTGAGGGCATGCTTTTCCATCTCTAGCTCAGACAGGCGCGCTTTCACCACATCCCCGATCGAGATCAATCCGACCATTTCGCCGTTCTCAATGACTGGCAGATGGCGGAACCGACCCTCGGTCATTTTGTGGAAGATATCATCGCTTTTCTCAGCAAGAGTTGCGCAGATCGGGTCTCGGGTCATCACACTGTTGACCTTATCCTCCATACAGGCGGTGCCGCGACGGCCCAACTCTCTGACGATGTCGCGTTCGGACAGGATCCCATCGACACGTTTGCCATCCTCTGACACCACCAGAGCGCCGATGCGACGCTTGGACAGAAGCTCCGCAGCCTCGGACAGGGGCATGTCCGGTGTGATGGTTGTGACGCTGTTGCTCGCTTTGCTATTCAGGATTTGCTGAACGTTCATGGTCGTCTCCGCGGTCTGGGATCTTCGCTTATTCAAGCGTCACCCTGTCGTAACTTTCTGTCAATACCGCCATTTTGGGAAGTTTCGCCCCGTGGAAGACACAGCCGCTTCTTAGACCTCTTTGGTGATCATGACCCGTTCCGTGCGCCTCGCAGGCGAGAATACCTTTGCGCGCGAAACTCCTACTTGGCGCCCGCACGGCTCGACGCGTCCACAGAACAACAGTGCCACGTGAACTGCATAAATTCTCAGCAAAAGCTTTTCGCCCCGCTTGCGCATTGCTAACGAAGACATATTGAGGGGCAGAAAATGGTCTTAAATCCGTGACCCAAAGACGACATCAACTGGCAGCTACAGCAGCCTTGATAGGGCTTTTGGCATCATCGGCCTTTGCGCTGGAAGAGGTTGAAATCGATGTGCTCGGCCTTCCCGAAGAGGAACAAAAGGCCCTTCAGACACGGCTCGAGGCCGCCTCACTGACACAGCAGGCGATCGATGAGGATGTGACCAACATCCAGGATCTCATTGGCGCGGCACGTGCCGAATACGCCCGCATGCTCGCAGTGCTTTATGAGCAGGGATATTATGGTCCCGCGATTTCGGTGCAGTTGAACAATGTCGAAGTGACTGAAATCGATGTGTTCAACCCACCTTCCAGCGTCAACTCAGTGGTGATCAGCGTTACGCCGGGACCGCTGTTTGAATTCGGCGACACCAATGTCGACCCCCGCGCGCCTGGTGCCACCGAAAACCCCATTGTCGAAGGCTTCGCCCGGGGTGAACCCGCATTGGCCCCTTTGGTCGGGTCCGCCGCGAATGCTGGCGTGTCCGAATGGCGCGAAGAGGGCCATGCCAAAGCGCGGGTTGAGGATGAGGTGATCATCGCCGATCACCGCGTGTCCGAACTTGATGTCGATATCACGCTTGAGCCGGGCCGAAAGCTTACCTTCGGCCAAGTGAGCATCACGCCCGGATCAGAGGTGAGCGACCGCCGACTTCGTCAAATCATGGGGTTTCCCACCGGAGAGGTCTACTCACCCGAAGCGTTGCGCACTGTTGGTGTAAGGCTTAGACGCAGCGGTGTCTTCAGCACCGTGAGCCTGGCTGAAGCGGAAGAACCCAACGAAGATGGATCGCTCGACTATACGCTTACGCTGATCGATGAGAAAAAACGCCGGATCGGCACCAGCGCGGATTACTCAACCTTAGATGGCCTGACCGTTGGCGCCTTTTGGATGCATCGCAACGTCTTTGGCGGCGGCGAGAGGTTTCGGCTCGACGGTGCTGTTGAGGGGCTCGACAACACCAATGGCGAGGGCATCACCTATCGTTTGGAGGGCCGCCTGACACGCCCAGGCACCTTCGGGCCGGACAATAGCGTCTACGCCTTTTTCCTCGCCGAGCGGCCCGATGAGGACGACTACACAGAAACCAGCTTGGCCTTCGGTGCAGGGATCAGCCGACATTTCAGCGATCGTTTGTATGGCGAAACCGCGCTCGGGTTGCGCTATTCAGAAGCCACGGACGTCTATACCTTTCGCGACGCTGTTGAAAGCGGAGAGCCAGAACGCAACGCGGTTTTCAGCCATGTGATCCTGCCCTCTCGCTTAGAGTGGGATCTGAGAAATGATCCCGGAGACCCCACCAACGGCGCCTACTTCAATACCCGGGTTGAGCCTTTTATCGGACTTGACGACTCTGACTCCGGCGCGCGTTTCTACCTTGATGCCCGTGGCTATCTTGGCTTCGGCGCGCGGAAAGGTCTTGTGTTGGCAGGGCGCACCCAAATCGGCAGCATCGTCGGATCGGCAATCGACAACACGCCCCCAAGCTTTCTGTTTTATTCCGGCGGTGGAAACACGGTACGCGGTCAAGCCTTCCAATCGCTCGGCGTGCCGGTGGGTGATTTTGGACAATCAGGTGGACGAAGCTTTTTGGGCGCATCCGGCGAAATCCGCACCAAGGTCTCCAAAGCGCTCGGATTGGTGGCGTTCTACGACTATGGCTATGTCGGCGCAGACAGTCTGCCAGGCGAAGATGGAGATTTTCACGCCGGTGCAGGCTTTGGGGTCCGCTATGCGACGCCGATCGGTCCGATCCGCGTGGACCTTGCGACACCTGTTGCCGGAGACACGCGCGACCCGTACGAATCCGTTGAGCTTTATATTGGGGTAGGACAAGCCTTCTGATGCACTCTCTTCACCGCCTCTTTGCGCTTCTGGTCGTGCTGGGACTGCTCGCCGCGACACCCGAAGGCTATGCTCAAGACAGTGCAGAAGATGATCCAGGCTTTCTGGAACGGATCATTCAAAACGCACTTGGCGGAGATGGTCGCGATGTTCAGATCCGCGGGCTCGAGGGCCCGCTGAGCGGTGAGCCGCGGATTGCCGCGATCACTGTCTCCGACAGCGCGGGTCAATGGCTCGAAATTCGCGATGTTGCTCTCAATTGGCAGCGACTGGCGGCTTTCAGGGGCCGGCTTGAGGTCAATTCCCTGACAATCGGAGAGGTCACCCTAACCCGGGCGCCCGAGCCACCACCGACCACATTGCCCAGCCCAGAGGCAGAGCAGCCGGAAGAAGAGGCCGAGGACACCAGCGGCGGCTTTGCCCTGCCCGAGCTACCGGTTTCGGTGAGGGTTGGTGCCTTGGCGGTGGGCGCGGTCAATCTGGGTGAGGCGCTGATTGGTCAAGCGGCATCGCTTTCCGTCAATGGCTCTGCCTCTCTCGCTGAGGGCGAAGGTGATGTGACCCTCCAGTTGGTTCGGTTAGATGGCACACCGGGTCTGTTCGATCTCCAAGCAGGATTTGTAAATGAAACCGGCAACTTAACAACCGAACTTAAAGTGCAAGAAGCTGCGGGCGGATTGATCGCAACGCTCGCCCAGTTTCCCGGTACGCCGTCGCTTTCTTTGACTGTCTCGGGCGATGATCCGATCTCTGATTTCGCGGCTCAGATTGCACTGCGAACCGATGACCAGGACCGCCTGTCCGGTGAGGTGCGGCTGACGCAAGCGCCTGCCCCCCAGGCCGACGCCACCACCCCGCCGGTGGTGGAACAGATCGTCGATGTAAAGCTGGGCGGCGACATTACTGCGCTTTTCCTTCCTGAGTATCGGCCTTTCTTCGGCGACGCGGTGGCGCTGGATCTTCGCGGACTTCTAAACCCCGAAGAAGGCGTCACAATCGAGACGCTGAATATTACGGCAGCCGCGCTGAACCTGACCGGCAATGCAGAGCTTTCACCCAGTTTCGCGCCACTTTTGCTTGATCTGAATGGGTCTGTCGAACGATCGAGCGGCTTGCCTGTGATCTTACCCCTGCCCGGTCCTGCGACCCTGATCCAAGATGCTGAATTTGATATCGCCTATAATGCTGCCGACAGCGACGCGGTCACTTTGACGGCAGATCTGCGCAATCTTCAGCGCGAGGATGGTATCCTCTTGGATCAAGCGCGGATCACCGCAGATGGCACCATAGAACTGACCGAGACAAATGGGCTTGCCTCCGCCTCTGCGGATATTGAGGCCGCGCTCGATGGGCTTTCTGTCACAGACCCAGAACTAATAGACGCCGCGGGCGAGTCAGCCTCTTTGACCGCGACGGTGGATTGGCAAGCCGAGGGCACAGCGCGTCTGAGCAATATGGTGCTGACCTCTGAGGCGGTGCGCTTGACCGGCGATGCCGATGTCTCTGGTCTCGCTGGGGAACAGGCAGCGCCTGAGGTTTCGCTGAACGCTGCCCTTGAAAGCGGCCCATTGGATCGCTTTGCAGCCCTTGCCGGAATGCCCCTGCAAGGCGAGATAAACGCCGATGTCACCGCATCCTATGCCACAGCAGATGGTTCCTTTGATGTGGTTCTGGACGGCAATGGCCAAGATCTCGCCATCGGGCAGGAACAAGCAGACGCTCTGCTCACCGGTCCGCTTACTCTTATGCTGTCAGCCAATCGCAGCGCGACCGGGATAGACCTGCGGGATCTCTCGCTCAGCACTGATACCGTTGAGCTAACCGGCGGTGGCACCCTGGCAAGCGCGGGCGGTGATCTGGGGCTTGATGCGAGAATTGATGAGCTTGCAGTGCTCGGGCTCGAAAATCTCTCCGGTCCCCTGACACTCAGCGCGGTCCTGAAAGGCAGCGATGACATCTGGGACGCGACTGTCGATCTCGCGTCAGAGCTGGCAAATATCGATGGCAGCGGGAAAATTCAGAACCTTTTCGGCGGGCCGCTCAGTGTCGATGGTGGGGCGGATATCGAGCTAGAGGACCTGTCACGCTACGCGGCATTAGCTGGCATGCCTCTCACCGGGTCTTTGCGGCTCAATGCTGACGGCAAATTCGACAGCGACACCGGGGATGGCGCTGTGCAAGCCTCGGGCCGTGGCACCGGTCTTTCCATCGGACAACCGCAAGCGGACGCGCTTCTGGCAGGAGTGTTGGCTTTGCAATTGGACGCGGCACGCACCGGCGATGAAATCGCGCTCAATCAACTCGATTTGCGCAGCGATGCCCTGACGCTGACAGGTGGGGGCAACATTTCCGGCGCCAACGGGTCACTCGAGATCGAAGGACGCGTCCCTGAGCTTTCGGTTCTGGACCTTTCCGGGTTGAGCGGCCCCCTGACCCTCGCGGTCAACACCGATGGGCAAGATGATGTCTGGGACACAAAGCTAAGCTTGATCTCGCAAGACACGCGTGTCATCGCCACCGCCGATCTGAAAGGACTGATGGCCGGCGAGATTTCTGTGACCGGCAATGCTGACATTGAAACCGGTAATCTTGAGCGCTTTGCCACTGTGGCAGGACTGCCGTTGACCGGGTCTCTGACACTCTCGGCTGATGGTGCTTACGATACCGCGACAGGTGATGGCAACGTCGCCGCAACTGGATCGGGCAGTGGGATATCGACAGGGATCGCACAGGCCGACGCGCTTTTGGCGGGACCACTGGCGCTGAAACTCGATGCCGGACGCAAAGACGGCGATATCTCCGTTAAGACGCTCAATCTGTCGACCGATGCGCTCAAGCTCGCAGGCGATGGCGGCATGCAAAGCGGTCAGGGCCGGTTCGATTTATCGGCCGAGATCGTTGACTTAAGCCGCTTGGTCGAAGGAATTTCTGGACCGCTCGCGCTGCGCGCGGCTGTGGAAGGGGCAGACCAAAACTGGGACATCGCGGGCAATCTTCAGGGGCCCAGCGGTCTGACAGCAGTCGTCCAAGGTGCCGCGATCCAACCCGATGGCACGGTCGATATCGCGATCACCGGGGAAGTGCCGTTGTTGATCGCCGATCCCTTCATCACACCGCGATCGATTGTCGGGGACGCGGCTGTTGATCTAGCGCTGAAGGGCGCACCGGGCATTGAGGCGCTCAGCGGCTCTGTCACGATCAATGGCGCACGGTTTTCCGATCCTGCAACCCGGCTGGTCCTGGAAAACATCGCCCTACAGCTTGGGGTTGCAGACCAGTCGGCCAATATTGATTTGACATCGGAGCTCTCCACCGGGGGGCAAATCACGGTCTCTGGACCGGTCGCGCTTACTCCCCCCTTCAATGCAGAGATCGCCGCTGCGCTGAATGCGCTCACCCTCCTCGACCCGACACTTTACGAGATCAATCTCAATGGCGAGGCCAGTGTCCGCGGTCCTTTAGTGCCGCCTGAGGGGGCCGAAGGGGCGGCCATCACGTCGGTGATCAATGTCACTCGCGCGGAACTGAAGATCCCCGCGGGCATCGGCGGCCCAGGGGCTTTGACAAATGTGCAGCATGTGGATGAACCCCAGGCGAGCCTCATCACCCGCGAAAGAGCCGGGCTTGCCACCTCCCCGCCAGAAGAGGATCCCGCCGCCAATGGCAGCGGGCCAGTTTATCCGCTCGATATTACGGTGAATGCGTTCCGCGAGATCTTCGTACGCGGGCGCGGGCTTGACGTGGAAATGGGCGGCGAAATCAAGGTCGGTGGCTCCACCGCCGCCCCAGTGCCTACCGGCGGCATCCGACTGCTCCGCGGTCAATTTGCGCTTCTAGGCCAAAGGCTGGAGTTTGAGCGCGCCGAGGTCAGCCTGCAGGGCGATCTGGTGCCCAATCTAGACATGGTTGCGTATTCCGACAGCGGCGATGTGCGATCCCAGATCATGATCGAAGGCCCCATCAATGCGCCCGAGATCTCTTTTAGCTCAGAACCGGAACTGCCTCAGGACGAAGTGCTCGCGCAGCTCTTTTTTGGAAAGCCGATCAATGAACTGACGCCGTTGGAGGTCGCGCAGCTCGTGGCATCGGTCAATCGTCTCACTGGCGGCGGCGGCAATGGCGTTCTCGGCAATCTGCGTGAAGGACTTGGCATCGATAGTCTGGGTGTTTCGACAGCCGAGGACGGCACCACCGAAGTGTCCGCCGGGAAGTATATCACCGAGAAGCTCTATACCGATGTCACCGTCGGTGCAGACGGCACCAGCGAGATTGAATTGAATTACGACTTTAACTCAACTTTCAAGGGCCGCACAGCTTTCGACAGCGAAGGTGACAGCAGCCTCGGCTTCGTGTTTGAACGGGACTACTAGAGCGATTCAGGGTTTCACGGAAGCGTAACCTGCGTTTTCGAAGTCGTTTGCGCAATCCTGGGGTGTGAAGCGATCGAGGACGGCGCCGACGGTTCGCCAAAGGGTGTCTCGTGTCCGCGCGGTAGCGGCCCGCATCCAGTGTTTGAGCTTCGAGAAGGCCTGTTCGATAGGATT
>JBCDGN010000066.1:0-21262 GCA_038751255.1 Pseudomonadota bacterium | reverse complement strand
GGCTGGCGCAAATTGCGGGGCTTCGCTCATCTCGCCGACGTCATCCAAGGCGTCGATTTCGTCAACGGCATCAAGCCATCAAACCAAGATCAGGCCGCCGCATGAAAAGCGCTTGGACACCAGATTTGACAATAACTCGCGAAGATCGCGGAGCATTCCGAAGGCCGCGAGGCTCGCGGCAAGAAGTGTCAGTCCGCTTGATCAACCCCACCTGAGTGGGCCAACTTGAGAGTTATAGCATAATCGGTCCTTGGTCCGTTTGGACAACAGTTTCAGGGGCCTCAGGCCGAAAGCTTGCTCTCTACGCCTGGCTCAAGGCCTGTTCTCGCGCGGCCCGGAGTTGGGCGAAATCATCGCCCGCATGATAGCTCGACCGGGTCAGAGGTGTTGACGAGACCATCAAGAAGCCTTTGCCGTAAGCCGCGGTTTGATAAGCTGCAAACTCATCTGGGGTCACGAAACGGTCGACGCGGTGATGCTTGGGCGTCGGCTGTAGGTACTGACCGATGGTCAGGAAATCCACATCGGCCGCTCGCATGTCATCCATCACCTGATGCACCGATTGCTTGTCCTCACCGAGCCCGACCATGATCCCCGACTTAGTAAAGATCGCAGGATCAAGCTCTTTCACCCGCTGCAGAAGGCGCAGAGAATGGAAATAGCGCGCGCCAGGCCGCACTTTGGGGTAGAGCCCGGGCACGGTTTCAAGATTGTGGTTGAAGACATCGGGTTTCGACGCAACCACGATCTCAAGCACATCAGGCGCGCATTTCAGAAAATCAGGGGTCAGAATTTCAATGGTTGTGCCGGGGCTGCGGTGCCGGATGGCGCGGATCGTCTGCGCAAAGTGCTCCGCCCCACCATCTTTCAAATCGTCCCGGTCGACCGATGTGATCACCACATGGTTCAGCCCAAGCTTTTGCACTGCATCCGCAACACGGCCCGGCTCAAAAACGTCGAGCGCATCCGGCCGCCCTGTTGCCACGTTGCAGAATGTACAGCCGCGGGTGCAGATCTCGCCCATGATCATCATGGTGGCGTGGCCATGCGACCAGCATTCCCCCGCATTGGGGCAACCGGCCTCTTGGCAAACAGTGACGAGCTTGTTTTCTTCGATGATCCGGCGGGTTTCTAGATATCCCGCGCTGCCCGGTGCTTTAACCCGGATCCAAGACGGTTTCTTGGGTTGGGGTTTGTCCGAGCGATGCGCCTTCTCGGGGTGACGCTCTTGTGGGATTTTCAGATCACGCATGGTTTCTCCGCCTCCGCCACTTGATCATAGGACAGTCATTCTGTCTTGTCGCGTGGCATTCCGGCATAGCCGCCATGCGTTGCCGGCGGTGCGGTGCTCTGCACGCTAGCTGCTGGTGCCAAGCGATTTCAGGCCCGGAAAATGAGATTCAAGCGAGTTCCAGACACCTGTCAACATCATCTCTACCGCGATCGCGATGAGCACAATCGCGAAAACCCGTACCACGACATTGATCATAACGGGCCCCATGAACCGTGAAAGCGGTAGAGCAAAAAGAAGCGAGGCGCCAAGGATCAGCGTGACGATCGCCACCGCGGGTAGCAGGGTGAAAACCTCGGCCTCATCGCTCAACTGATGGGCGAAAACCACCGACGTCACGATCGCGCCTGGTCCGATCGTCAATGGGATGGCAAGCGGCACCACAGCAATGTTCCGCTTTTTCTGATGGCCATGATCAATCGCTTGTTTGTCGCCATCTTTCGGATCGCTGGCGTTCAGCATCGCCAACCCGATGCCCAAGATGATCAGACCGCCTGCGACGCGGAACGCGGGGATGCTGATGCCAAAGATGCTGAGGATCTCTTCGCCCGCGACGACCGAAATAAACGCGGTCATTGCTACGGTGAGGGTCACGACCAAGGCCGTGATCCGACGCTCAGCAGGCGTGTATCCCTCAGTCATGCTGAGAAAAACCGGCAACCCGTAAAGCGGATTCACCATCGCCAGAAGCGCACCAAGAAACTTGAAGAAGATGACCTGATCAAAAAGTTCCATACACTAGTCCTGCCGATTAAGACTGAAAGCTCTGACGCGCTAACACCTAGGGGAAAAAAAAGGCCACCTCACCGGCGGCCAATTTATCGTCTTTTGATCTTGGATCAACGCTTGGAGAACTGGAAACTCCGGCGTGCTTTGCGCTTACCGTACTTCTTCCGTTCTACCACGCGGCTGTCGCGGGTGAGAAAGCCCGCCGCCTTCAATGCGCCTCTGAGCGAGGGATCGTAGAGCTGTAGCGCTTTGGAAATCCCATGCTTTACCGCACCGGCCTGGCCTGAAAGTCCACCGCCTTTAACCGTTGCCATCACATCAAACTGATCTTCGACGCCTGCGACGGAAAACGGCTGACGGAGGATCATCTGCAGCACCGGACGCGCGAAATAAGTGCCCTGATCGCGGCCGTTTACCGTCACCTTGCCAGAGCCAGGCTTGATCCAGACGCGGGCAATCGCATCCTTCCGCTTACCGGTTGCGTAAGACCGGCCAAGCTCGTCGCGGACCGGCTCGCGTGGGGCCATTTCAACCGCAACCTCTCCTAGGTCTTCGGTGCCGGCGATGGCATTGAGCTCATCGAGCGATTTGATCTCTTCTGCCATTTCTCTCAGCTCCGGGTATTTTTCTTATTCATGGACTTCACGTCCAGGACTTCGGGTTGCTGTGCTTCATGCGGATGCTCTGTCCCGCCATAAACGCGCAGATTGCCCATTTGCTTTCGGCTCAGGCGATTGCCTGGCAGCATGCGCTGCACGGCCTTTTCCACAACGCGCTCTGGATGCGGGCCTTCAAGAATTTCACCTGCAGTTTTAGAGCGGATGCCGCCAGGATATCCGGTGTGGCGATAGTAGATCTTGTCAGTGCGTTTCTTGCCCGTCACTTGCACCTTGTCGGCATTGATGACGATAACGTTGTCGCCCATATCCATGTGTGGCGTGAAGCTCGCTTTGTGCTTGCCGCGCAAGCGCATGGCGACGATCGAGGCGAGACGGCCCAGCACCACGCCCTCAGCGTCGATGATGATCCATTTCTTTTCGATGTCAGCCGGTTTGGCTGTATAGGTTTTCATAGGTCTCTTTCGGATCAGCGGTGAGCTGGTCGCCACCGGGTCAACTGGATTGCGCGCTTTTACGGGTTTTGGAGACGCAGTCAAGATGAACCTATTCCCAAAAGACTATGTATTTCAAATATCTAGTAATGTGGTATCATTTTACCTATTTCAAATCACCCTTCACCACATAAAAAAACCGCCGCGAAAACTCGCGGCGGTTTCAAATCAGAGTGTAACGCTGGATTAGCCTGACCGCATCCTGCGCAGCACTGCAAATCCAGCAAGCGCCCCTGCGAGCAAAGGAAGCCCAGCTGGCAGAGGAACCACCGGCGGCGTGGGCACAACCCCGTCAAAGGGCTGCTGATGAAGCTCGCCACTCACATTGATGTTCATCGCAATGACCGTGCCTTCCGAAGCACTGCCAAAATTCGTAATCGTCGCCATTGGCGCCAGCACATGTCCAAACAGGGTCGAATTCACGCTGATCGTGCCTTGGGCCTCATAAAAGTTCCAGATCACGTTAGGCGAGGCAGATTTTGTCCCACCAAGTGCATTCAAGCCAAAAGGCCCGCCATTGCCCGCGACATTGATTATGAGCGTTTCAATCGGTCCACCGCCGCCAAGGGGATTGTTCAAATCGATCGTGTAACCGCCGTTCCCAAGGATGGAAAAGTCGGTGTTAACAATCGTCGTATTCGGTCCAAAATTCGCTTCCAACGGATCTGCATTTGGAGACAGTGAGAAAATGCGGTTGTTCATGTCGCCGCCCGGAGCACCACCGGAGAGTTGCGACAAGAAGGTCGATGTGGCTTTCAATGCATCAAAATCGATCTCTGGTACGACCGTTCCGACATTTGTAGTAATGCTCCCGCCCCCATTGAGATTGACGTTCCCGTTATTTGCACCACCGACTTGCGCATTGCCACCATTGTTCAAATTGATGGTGCCGCCAGTGATATCTCCACCGACGATCAGCGCGTCATAGTCCGGCGGGTTCGGAACATTTGGATTGATGAAGGTCGTGAAGCTCGAATTTAGATCGCCTTCAACATAGAGGCGCCCCTCTACGTCCGAGGTCGTTGCAAAATTTTGGCCGACGCCATTGAACACGCCCAAGACCTCATCCAGGCTGAGCGGCGCTGCCGAGGCCGAGGTTGCGAGTGTCAGGCAGCAGGCGGTAAGAGCAAAACGCATAATTTGTTCCGTTTGACTAGATCACAGAGTTAGGCCGACCATCCGCTGGAACATTTCCCCTCACCCGGAGTCCCGACACTGGGCGCTGGATTTAATCAAATTTTTCGATTCGCGATAGAACTTACTGGTGCCATCGTTAATCATTTGAGACAGGTCAACTTGGCTCAATGAAAATCGTCGCCCAGACCTAACGCTCTGCTTTTATGAGATTTACTCCTGCGTAGACGCGGAGGATGGATCTGATGCGAAAAAATCGGCTGCTTGGTGTCACTTTGCTCACTCGGAACTCCAGCAAATGTGAAGGTATCCATGGGTGCTTTTATGCGAGTTTTGAGCCGTATTGGTTCCGGTGCGGCAACAAAACTTAGCGCATATGACGGTAGGTGTTTTCAGCTAGCGGCCTTCGAAGTTCGCGGGGCGTTTTTCCACAAAGGCCAATAGTCCCTCCCGGAAATCTCTCGTGGTGCCGCATTTGCCTTGCAGCCGCGCTTCCAAGCCGACTTGGTCTTCCAACGCGTTGTCGAGCCCTTCTCGGATCGCTTTTTTCGCCAAACTATAGGTCATCGTCGGGCCTTGTGCCAATTGCGCCATGCGGCGACGCCAGTGGTCTTCAAACGCGGCATCCGGGACCGCTTCCCAGATCATCCCCCATTCGTCTGCCTGCCGCGCGCTGATCGGTTCGGCAAAAAGCGAGGCCCCCATTGCTTTGGCAAAGCCCATTTGACGGGGCAGCCAATAGCTTCCTCCGGCATCGGGAATTAGCCCAATCCGGGAAAAGGCCTGCACGAAAACAGCACTTTCGGTCGCCACAACCACATCCGCGGCCAGCGCAAGGCTCGCCCCAGCCCCTGCCGCGGTGCCATTGACCGCGGCCATGACCGGGATATGCGCCTCATAAATCGCCCGCATCAGAGGCATGTACTCATCGCGCAGCGTGCGTTCGATATCGATATTGGCGGCAGTTCCGTGATCGCTCAGGTCTTGCCCCGAACAGAACGCCTCGCCCGCGCCGGTGATCACCAGAACCCGTGCCTCGGCCTCGGCGAATTTGACCGCATGGAGCAGTTCAGCCCGCATCTGTGTGTTGAGCGCATTGCGCAGCTCTGGCCGGTTCAACAGAACGATGGCCGCGCCGTCGTCATATGTGACCTCAAGGGTTTGATAGTCCATCGGGCTCTCCTATGTGTCGCCACCCGATATAGCCAGCCAACGCAATGCGGTCAGCCTGAACCTTCCGTCACTTTTCAACGTCGCCAAGGATTTCTTTGAGGCGCTTGGCCTCTTCCTCGCTAAGCGCATCAAGCGGGGTTTCCCGTTTTAAACGCTGCCGCCTCTGATAGGCCACCCCTGCCCCCAGAGCGATAAACAGCATAACCGGCCCGGCAGTCCATAGGATCAACGAGGACCCGGTGGCCCTGGGATTGAGCAGCACATACTCGCCATAGCGATCCACGACAAAATCGATGACCTCTTCATTGCTGTCCCCTGCCACGATCCGCTCGCGCACCAACAGCCGCAGATCACGGGCCAGTCCAGCATGGCTTTCATCGATGCTTTCATTGCGGCACACCAAACAGCGCAGCCCCTTGGAAATCTCGCGCGCGCGGTCCTCTTGGACTGGATCAGGCAGGATCTCATCGGGTTGAACCGCAAAAGCGGGCCCTGCGAGGATCAAGCAAAGGGCGACAAGCACACTCCTCATTCGGCAGGCACCGGCGTGGAGGTCGGCAGAGGTTTTTTGGACTTCGTGGCTCCGGCAGCCACGCGGAACCGTCTGTCGGTGAGGCTAAGCGCACCGCCCAGGGACATGATGATTGCACCGGCCCAAATCCAGTTGGCATAGGGTTTGATATAGGTGCGCACCGCCCAACCGCCGCCCGCTTGGGGATCGCCGATCACCACATAAATATCGCGCAAGAAGCCGTTATCGATTGCTGCCTCTGTTGTGGGCATTTGCGCCACGGGATAGATGCGTTTTTCCGGCTGCAACAGCGCGATTTCCGTGTCGCCGCGATAGACTGCGATATCGGCCATGGTCGAGAGATAGTTCGGTCCCTCCACACGGTTCACCGCCTGCAGCTCAAACCCAAAACCATCGACCTCGAACCGCTCGCCGATCTGGGCCACACGGATATCTTCGACCTGCCAGGCCGTTAGCACCGCGACACCCCAAACCGTGATGCCAAACCCTGCATGTGCCACTGACTTGCCCCAGTCAGCGCGTGGGAGGTTGCGCAACCGGCGCAACTTGTCCTTTGGCAAGCCTCGCCCTGCGCGGACCCAAAGCTCGCTCAGGGCGCCAGCCACCAGCCACACCGCAAGCGCAATCCCCATCGGCGCGAGCATCGAGCCACCGGTCTGGATGACCCATGCCAGCGCGGCACAGCAAATCGCCAGGATCAGAGCCCCCCAAAGATGGCCAATCGCCTTGCCGATCTTCGCCCGTTTCCAGGGCAACAGCGCTCCAATGGGCAGGATCGCCGCCAAGAGGACCATAAAGGGGGTGAAGGCGGAGTCGAAAAATGGCGGGCCGACACTCAGTTTTCGGTCGAAAAACATCTCTGCAACCAGTGGCCAGATCGTGCCGAAGAAAACCACAAAGCAGGATACCGCGAGCAGGATATTGTTGGCTACCAAAGCGCTTTCACGGCTGACCAAACCGAAGACACCCTTGGCTTCCATCGATCCAGCGCGCGCGGCATAAAGTGTCAGTGCTCCCCCCATGAAAATCGCAATGATCAGCAGGATAAAGACGCCACGTTCGGGATCGTTCGCAAAGGCATGCACCGATGTCAGAACCCCGGAGCGCACGATGAACGTCCCGATCAGTGAAAACCCGAAGGCCATGATGGCAAGGAGAATGGTCCAGTTTTTGAGGCTCTCACGCTTTTCGACCACGATGGCGGAATGCAACAACGCCGCGGCGATGAGCCAAGGCATGAAGCTCGCGTTTTCGACCGGGTCCCAAAACCAGAACCCGCCCCAACCGAGCTCATAGTACGCCCACCACGATCCGAGCGCGATCCCAATGGTGAGAAAGAGCCAGGCGGCCAGCGTCCAAGGCCGCACCCAACGGCCCCAGGCTGCATCAACCCGGCCCTCGATCAGCGCCGCCACCGCAAAGCTGAAACTCAGCGACAGCCCCACGTAGCCCAGATAGAGAAAGGGCGGATGGAAGGCCAAGCCAGGGTCCTGCAGCAAGGGGTTTAGATCTTGACCATCAAGCGGCGGGACCGGCAGCCGGATAAATGGATTGGAGGTGAAGAGAATAAAGGCGAAAAAGGCGACAGCCACCGAGGACTGGACCGACAGCACGCGGGCTTTCAGGGTCGGCGGCAGGTTGTTGCCAAACCAACCCGCCATGGCGCCAAAGAGCGTAAGGATCAGCACCCAAAGCAGAAGCGATCCTTCGTGATTGCCCCACACCCCACTGACCTTATAGAGCATCGGCTTGTCGGAATGGCTGTTCAACACCACGAGGCTCAGTGAGAAATCTGACACCACAAAGGCATAGGTCAGCGCCGCAAAACTGAAGGCGGTGAGCAAAAACTGGATGGTTGCAGCGGGGGTCGCGATCTCCATCCAACCGGACCACCCGCGGGCCGCGCCGATATACGGCACAACCATCTGGAAGATGGCGGTCACGAAGGCGAGGATCAGTGCGAAATGGCCTAGCTCTGTGATCATAGATGGCAGGATAGATCAGCCATTCCGACCCGCCAAGCGCCATGCGCGCGCATGTCGCGACAAACCCCTGCTTATTCGCCTCAATTTCCCGTCAGAAGAGGCCCGCAATGGTCACATTGCGTCCGTTTACCTCGGCGCTGTCCCCAGCAGAGAGGCCCTCGAGCGCTTCGTAGAGCGGCGCTTGCGGAGAAATCCCCATCACTTTCTGCCCCTGACAGGTAAACTCTGCTGTCGCGACGGAGATCACAAAGAGCTTTCCACCGATATCGATCACGGCCCCTTCGGTCACATCAGTCTTGGGACCGAAATCAATCTGGTGAAGGCGATCGATCTTCTCGGAATGGTCTTGAATGGGCATGTCCAACGCAACAGCTAGTTTGCTTGCGGTTTCGGCATGCGCTTACACATCAAGATCGACAATTTCACCGCGATCTAATGTGGCCTCGCGCAAATACTCTTCATAGGCCTCGACCGCATGCGCCAGTTCGTCTTTCTCTAGGGCGAGCATTGTGTCCCGAAGGATCGCTTTGTCGATCATATTTTGCCCTTAGTTTTCTTGTTTAGGTGCCATCTGGGTCTTGATAGACCCCTTGCTCTTTCAGCGCATCGACCACTTCCCGGGGCATGTAGGTTTCATCATGCTTGGCGAGGATTTCAGAGGCCACAAAGACCCCATTGATCAATTTTCCCGTGGCCACAGTGCCTTGGCCTTCTTCAAAAAGATCCGGAACGATCCCAGTGAAACTGACAGGTATCGAGGCCGCCCCATCAGTGACGTAAAAGGTGATCGCCTCACCCTCTCCGCGCACCAATGATCCTTCTTCCACCAGCCCGCCGATCCGGAAAACTTCATTGGCAGCGGGTGGCGCCTCCACCACTTGGCTGGGCGAGCGAAAGAGGTTGATCCCATCGCGCAGGCCATAGCCAATGATCGCCGTTGCCGCGACAAGCGCCACAGAGGCGACAAGAATGATCTGGATGCGTCGCTGCTTTTTGAGGCCTTTCATGCCTGCCATAAGTCGCTCCGTGTCTAAGTAGATCGCACCGTGATGGGCCTCTGTCCTTCTTATGGAAAAACCGGAGCCAGCATCAGGCCTGTGGTTTCCTCTATACCAAGCATTAAATTGGCGTTCTGCAAGGCCTGACCTGAGGATCCTTTGGTCAGGTTATCGAGCGCGGCGACCACAAGGGCACGTCCTGGCAAACGGTCCGCCACCACTCCAATATGACAAAAGTTAGACCCGCGCACATGGCGGGTGGAGGGCAGGATCCCCAAAGGCAACATCTCGATAAAGGGTTCCGCAGCGTAGGTTTGGGTCAAAGTCGCGTAGATTTCGTCGGCATCGCCTTTGACATAGACGGTCGCCAAGATGCCCCGATTGGCTGGGATCAGATGCGGCGTGAACTGGACATGAACTGGGCGGCCAGCGAGCAGCGAGAACTCTTGGTCGAACTCACCCAAATGGCGATGCGTGCCCCCGGCAGCGTAAGTATGATACCCCTCGGACAGTTCGGCATGCAGAAGGTTCTCTTTCAGGCTTCGCCCTGCCCCTGACACAGCGGCCTTTAGGTCGATGATGATCTCATCGAGATCGATGACCCCAGCCGTGATCAAAGGGCGAAGCGCATATTGCCCCGTTGCGGCGTTGCAGCCAGTGCCAGCGACAAGCCGAGCGCCTGAAATCGCCTCTCGGTAAAACTCGGTCAGGCCATAGATCGCGACATCTTGCAGATCGGGTGCTGAATGGTCTTTGCCGTACCAGGTCTTATAGGCCTCGACGTCGCGCAGACGGAAATCTGCGGAAAGGTCAACAACTTTAAGATCGCGCGGCAATCCACTGATAACGCTTTGAGACGTTGCATGCGGCAACGCACAAAACACCAAATCGACAGTGCTAAAATCAAGCTCTTCAATCCGCTGCAGCGCCGGCAAAGCCAGATGGCGCAGATGTGGAAAAACCGCGCCCATCGTCTGACCCGCTTTTCGGTCTGCCGTAAGTCCGCAGATGTCTATTTTAGGATGCGTCGCAATGATCCGGACCAACTCTGCTCCAGTATACCCCGACGCACCAAGAATGGCTACTTTTGCCGTCATTTCAGACCCTTCTGGCGTAGTGTTTATCCAATTTCTGCTGCGGTGAACTGGATCGGTCGTCGGAGAAACTGGGTCGCCTTGTTGGACACGGTTTGTGGGTTGCCGGTGGTCAGAAAGGCGGCTTGCGTTCCAGCACCGCGCATCTCTGGATGCCGGATCAGATAATCGGCGAGGCTATCGGCGACGAGGCTTGCCTGAGAAAACAGCCGCACTTCACCGCCAAGGGCCGCTTGGAAAGCCCTCTCCATGAGAGGGTAATGTGTACAGCCCAACACCGCCGCTTCCGGGCTCGGCATGCGCCGCAATAGCGCCTCCACATGGGATCGCACCAGCGCCTCTGCGAGGATCTCATCCCCCTCTTCGATCGCATCGACCACCCCACCGCAGGGTTGCGCCTCGACATCCACACCGATGGCGCGGAAGGCCAATTCGCGTTGAAACGCTCTGCTTGAGACCGTCGCAGGGGTCGCAAACAGCGCCACATGCTTGACCCCGACTTCGCGCGGTGGGGAGTTGTCGCCCCATTTGCGTTCCGTCAGCGCTTCTATCAGCGGCACGAACACGCCCAAGACGCGCTTATCCTCTGGCAGCCAGGTTTCTTGAATCCGGCGCAGGGCCGCCGCAGAGGCCGTATTGCAGGCCAGAATGACCAGATCGCAGCCCGCGTCCCACAGGCGTTCCACAGCAGATGTGGTTAGCCCAAAAATGTCATCGGCCTCGCGAACCCCATAGGGCGTATGCGCGTTGTCGCCAAAATACACAAACGGCACCTCGGGCAATCGCCGCGAAACCGCATCGAGGACGGTCAAACCCCCGAGCCCACTATCAAAGATGCCAACGGCCATTAGTGCCGGTGCTTTTCTTCGAACTCAAAGCCATAGCCCAGGGATTTCACCGGCACGGGCGACAGGTTGTAGGTCTCGGTTCTCAAAAAATCCATCATAGCGCGCGGGTCCGTACGTAAAGGCTCTAGCGCGGCTTGCGGGATTGGCGTGCCGATGACAACCTCAACCGGTTTATTGACACGTTTTTTGAACTCTTTGATCAAAAGCCCCATCCGCAGGGTAGAATGCAGATGGCTCGCCAGTTGAAACAGCCGCGAATTATGCCCCACAAAGAACATCGGTACGACCGTGGCATCGCTGCGCGCGACCATCTTTGCGGTGAAGGAGCGCCAGCCGGGATCCATAGGCTGCGAGAAAAAGGGCGTGGCCGATGTTGACACCGTGCCACCGGGAAAGACGCCAATCGCACCGCCCTGTTCGAGATACCCGAGCGCTTTCTTGCGGGTCTGCAGGTTCAGGCGCATCGCCTCTTTTGTCTCATCGAAGGACACCGGCAGAATGATCCGATTGAGATCTTCTGCCTTGCGAAAGACCTGATTGGCCAGAATGCGGAAATCGCCGCGCAAGCGGCTTAGGATCAAGCCCATCATCAAGCCATCAAGAATGCCGTAAGGGTGATTGGCGATCAAAACCAACGGCCCCTTAGGAGGGATATTGTCGAGTGACCCACCAGTGACCTTGAGCGTCAGGCCATAGCGTTCGGCCATCACTTCCCAGAAATCGCGCCCACGTTCGACCTCGCGCTCATAGCCTTTGGCGCGCCGGATTAGCCGTAACCGTCCCGTGGCATTTTCCATCACTCGGATCATGGCGCGCCCACTGCGGGTTGCAGCAGAGCTTGCATAGGTAATGTCTCGAGCGACATGTCTATCCGGGATGCGCGGATGCCTCAATCTTTCCCCCATCCGAAACGGTTGGCTCAAAGTGGGTATCATTCTCAAGCCCTCCCCAGCAAGGGGGGCATTGCTGCCACAGTTTCGATCTCATCCCATGTCCGTGGGGTGGTATCTGCATCAGAGCCATGCAACAGACGCATAGCAAACATGGGGGCACGACCTATGGATTGGGACAAACTCCGCATTTTTCACGCCGTTGCTGACGCGGGCAGCCTCACCCACGCTGGAGAGACACTCAACCTCTCTCAATCTGCGGTGAGCCGACAGATCCGCGCGTTAGAGACCTCGCTCAACACGATCTTGTTTCATCGCCATGCGCGCGGCCTAATTTTGACCGAACAAGGCGAGCTTTTGTTCGATGCCACGACCGCAATGATCCGGCGTCTGGACGCTGCTGCGGCGCGGATTCGCGACAGCGAAGAAGAGGTATTTGGCGAATTGCGTGTCACCACCACGACGGGCTTTGGGTCCTTGTGGTTGGCCCCGCGTCTGCCAAAGCTCTATGAAAAGTACCCTGAGTTGAAAATCGATTTGATGCTCGAAGAGCGGGTGCTCGATCTGCCCATGCGCGAAGCTGATGTGGCGATCCGCATGAAAGAGCCCAGCCAAGCCGATCTGATCCGCAAAAGGCTTATGACTGTGCGGATGCGGCTCTATGCGACCCAAGATTATCTCAGCAGCAATGGCACCCCCCAAAGCATCGAAGAAATCAGCGGGCACCGTCTGATCTGCCAGAAAATCTCCAGCACTCAGGTGAGCGCGGCTGCAACGCTCGTCCGGCATCTGATGACATACGATCTAAAATCGCTTTTGACCGTGAATAACTACTTTGGTGTCTTGCAAACGGTGATCAACAATCTCGGCATCGGGCTGCTGCCCAACTACGTGGTCCAAGATTTTCCGAGCCTCGTCCCTGTGCTACCCGAGGCAGATACAGGCGAAGTACCTGTATTTCTTGCCTATCCTGAAGAGCTCCGGCAATCAAAGCGCATTCAGGTGTTTCGCGATTTCGTGATGGAAGAGATCATTGCCCATCGCAAACGCATGCAAAGCAGCCAGTCGGACTGAGGCATTCGCTCAACACAAACCGGCTTTGCGCACAACGCCCCGTCAAATCGCTTGAACGATGAACTTCTCAGGATTAACTCAAGGTCAGAGGCGGCGCTCTGAGCCCGCTTCTACCTCCCTGTTGGACTTGGCCGAGCTTTGCTCGGCCTTTTTTTTGGGTAACTCCAAAGTGTCGACGATCCCTAAGCAAATGCTATGCTGTAGTGTGGCAAGATTTTCAACGGCTTGGAGGACATACCGATGAAATCATCTTTTGCAGTAGCGCTTTGTCTTTGCAGCAGTATTTTTGCAAGCGCTGCGCAAGCCGGTGAGAACCGGGCGATCATCGATGCTCAGGCCCTTTGGGAGGCGACCTTGAATGGCACCGATGCAGATGCCATCGCTGCACATTTCACGCCTGATGCCCGGCTCTTGCCGCAAAACAGCGGTGTCATTGAAGGTCAAGACGCCATCGTGGCCTATTGGAGCGATCTGATCGAAAGACCCTCGCAGATCGAACTGCGCCTCGTGGATGTGGACTTCATAGGTGATACCGCCATCCAAACAGGCACTTACGTGCTAACACTCACCCATCCAGACGGCCGCGAAACCGTGTCCAGCGGCAAAACGCTCGTGGTCTGGAAAAATGACGATGGTACTTGGCGCCGGGCACAAGATATGTGGAATGAGGGGATCTAAGCCACCGCGATTGCGATGTCACTCGGCTGTCTCTTTCACTCACGCCCCAACTCGGTTACATGCGGCTCCGCAGCGAGGGGCCCCTACTGAACGATGACCGAACCAGCCATTACCCAAGAGCTTATCAGCGCACATGGGCTGTCGCCCGATGAATATCATCGTATCCTAGAGATCATTGGACGGGAACCGAGCTTTACCGAACTCGGCATTTTCTCTGCCATGTGGAACGAGCATTGTTCTTACAAATCCTCGAAAAAATGGCTGCGGACACTGCCCACTGAAGGGCCACAAGTGATCTGCGGGCCTGGGGAAAACGCCGGTGTGGTTGATATCGGTGACGGCCAAGCTGTTGTTTTCAAGATGGAAAGCCATAATCACCCCAGCTATATCGAGCCTTATCAGGGGGCTGCGACCGGTGTGGGTGGCATCTTGCGAGATGTCTTTACCATGGGGGCCCGGCCCATCGCGGCGATGAATGCACTGAGCTTCGGCGCGCCAGATCATCCCAAAACCCGCCAATTGGTCCATGGTGTCGTTGAGGGCATCGGCGGCTATGGCAACTGCTTTGGCGTCCCCACCGTCGGGGGCGAGCTGCGCTTTCACCCGGCCTATAATGGGAACTGCCTGGTGAACGCCTTTGCGGCGGGCCTGGCAGAGACCGACAAGATTTTCTATTCCGCGGCTTCTGGGGTCGGCATGCCGGTGGTCTATCTCGGCGCAAAAACCGGGCGTGACGGCGTGGGTGGCGCGACCATGGCGAGCGCGGAGTTCGACGAGACAATCGAAGAGAAACGCCCCACTGTGCAGGTGGGCGATCCTTTTACCGAAAAGTGCCTATTGGAGGCATGTTTGGAACTGATGGCCTCCGGTGCGGTGATTTCCATCCAAGACATGGGCGCTGCTGGTCTGACCTGTTCCGCCGTGGAGATGGGCGACAAAGGCGATCTTGGCATTCGTCTAACACTGGATGACGTTCCCGTGCGGGAACATGCGATGACCGCCTATGAGATGATGCTGTCTGAAAGCCAAGAGCGGATGCTCATGGTGCTCCGCCCGGAAAAAGAAGCACAAGCCAAAGCGATCTTTGACAAATGGGATCTCGATTTCGCCATCGTCGGCGAGACCATCGCTGAGGATCGCTTTGTCGTTACGCTTGGCGGCGAGGTTAAGGCCGATTTGCCGCTGAAGGCACTTTCTGGAACGGCTCCTGAGTACGACCGCCCTTGGGTCGCAACCCCTGCTGCGACACCCCTTAAGGACGTCCCGGAACTCGATCCCATGGCCGCGCTACGCGCGCTGCTTGCAAGCCCAAACTATGCGGCAAAACACTGGGTCTATGAGCAATACGATTCCCAGGTCATGGGCGATACGCTGCGCATTCCCGGCGCTGGTGCGGGGATTGTCCGGGTGCACGGCACTGACAAAGCCTTAGCGTTTAGCTCTGACGTCACGCCACGCTATGTCCGCGCCAATCCAAGAGAAGGTGGCAAACAAGCCGTGGCGGAGGCCCATCGCAATTTGATCTCTGTGGGCGCAAAGCCCCTTGCCGCGACGGACAATCTCAATTTCGGCAACCCCGAAAAACCAGAGATCATGGGCCAGTTCGTCGGTGCGATCCAAGGAATCGACGCGGCCTGTCGCGCGCTCGATATGCCAATCGTGTCAGGCAATGTGAGCCTTTACAACGAAACCGATGGGCAACCCATTTTGCCCACCCCGACCATTGGTGCAGTGGGTTTGATCGAGCGCATAGAGGATATGATCGACGGCCAGGTTCAACAGGGTCACGTGGCGCTGCTTCTCGGGCCAGAAGGCGCGCATCTTGGTCAATCGGCTGTGTTGGCGGAAACTCTTGGTCTAGAGACCGGGGACGCCCCGCCCGTCGACCTCGACCTAGAACGCCAGAATGGCGCGTTTGTCTTGGCACAACGCGCTTTGATCCACGCCTGCACCGATATCGCTGACGGTGGCCTGGCGTTGGCGGCGTTCGAGATCGCCGATGCGGCAGGCATTGGAGTGAGTTTAGAGACCAGCGATCTCGGTGCGCTTTTCGGCGAAGATCAGGGTCGGTATTTGCTTGCTTGTAATTTCGACCAAGCCGAAACACTCATGGTCGCCGCCGCCCAAGCTGGCCTGCAAATCGCTCATGTCGGTCGGTTCGGGGGCGATAGCGTCCGATTTGGATCGAATTCAGCACCCTTGGCAGAACTCTGTGCCCTATATCGCAGCAGTTTCAGCGAAACATTTGCCTAAGACGCTGGATCTCTGGAAACAGGGCCTGAACCTACCGCGGGATTACAGCGATGGCTTGCCCTCGCCCCTTGCGCTCCCTAATTTCATCACAAAGCGTAAGGACAGGCCCTATGACGATCCAGGCAAGCGATATTGAGGCTCTCATCCGAGAGAGCTTTCCAAACGCCAAGATTACAGTCCAAGGCGATGATGGCGCCCATTTCGCGGCAGAGGTGATCGACGAAAGCTTTCGCGGTCAAAACCGGGTGCAGCAACAACGAGCGGTTTATGCCGCTTTGAAGGGCAAGATGGATGGCTCGAACGGCGAACTTCATGCCCTTGCTCTCACCACCAAAGTGCCTGAGTAAGCCATAGAAAGAGGCCAACTAGGCGCGCAACGGGTCAATGAACGGCCCACAGAGATGAAACCACAGCGTCAGCCCTAACGGCGCGCCAGTGAGGAGACGAAAGAATGACAGCCACCGTCAACGACATGATCCAAGAGACGATTGACGCAAATGAAGTCGTTTTTTTCATGAAGGGCACAAAGGCCATGCCTCAATGCGGCTTTTCCAGCCGGATTGCAGGGGTCCTGAACTTCATGGGCGTTGAATATGCCGATGTAAATGTGCTGGCCGACGATATGCTGCGCCAAGGCATCAAAGACTTCAGCGATTGGCCAACGATCCCTCAGCTTTACGTGAAGGGCGAGTTTATCGGCGGCTGCGATATCGTCACCGAAATGACGCTGTCAGGCGAACTCGATCAGCTCTTTGACGGCAAATCCGTCAGCTATGACAAAGAGGCAGCTGACAAGATCCGCGAAGCAAACGCCTGATAGGTACACAAGGTCAGTTGAACGCCAAACCTCGGGTGAAGTTGACCCATCTCATGGATGGGTCAAAAGGCGTCTTTTGGTCGACTTCACCGGTGCATTCAAATCTGCAAATGACGGTGATTGAACCTGGGTCGCCGTAGGCCCTGAACTACGGGCATTCGAGACATTCTGGAATTGGCGGCTTCGAGATTGGAAGCGCAGAACAGTCGTATTTTTGCACATATCGTAGATGTGTTAAATTCCAGTGGCTTATAGCGTGTAAGACCCAAGAACCGAACATCCGCCGGGCTCAAATCTCAGCGCTCCGCTACTCTAAGATAGTGTGGACGCGACCGTGATGACGCATCCACTTTCGGGTGTTCAGATTTCAGCCGCTCGCATGTCGCGCCGACCTTAACCTTGTTGCGCCCACAGCGCCAAAAGCGCCCATAAGAAGGAACGCGGTCGACGGCAGCGGGATCGGAGCAAGATGGATCGACGCAGCAGCGCCGTCGGTTGCGCCAACCGCGTAGAAGCTTGCGTAGGCATTGCGATCGTTATCGTTGACATTGCCAAAAAGCCCACTCAACGCGAGCGCAGTTAGCGGGCGCGTCCCATCGATCCAGTCATCGACCAGATCCGACACGTCCCATTTGTAGATACCGGCATCACGCACGAGCGTTGTTGTGTAGGCATTTGACCCGTCTATACCGAAGTCGATGCCTGCCAGATTGCCACTACCGCCGACTGTATCGTCCCACATCCCATCGATCCCGTAGACCGATACTGACAGTGGTCTCGCTGATGTTGCCGGGATTAAGGTGCTCGCAAGTCCAGGATCATATTCGAGCTTCAAGATCGCCTTTTGGCGAGTCGCCGCCAGTGATGCCCCTGGAAGAGCCCCAGCGTCAAACAAAAGGAATGACGTCGAGTCAAGACCTGCGATGGCAGGAATAGCCGAGGCCTTATCAACGAGAAGACGTGTTCCTGAGTTTGCGCTCACCGCGCTTACAAAAGTGTAATAGTCGTCAATTGCCGGAAGCGAAGCCGCGTGAGCGTAAGTCGTCGCGCCCGCGAAAGCGAACGCCAAAAGAGTGATGCGCATTATTGTCTCCCAAAGAAGAGCAACATTTCAATTATCGGGGAATCGAGCGCTGGGCATTGCCTCGCATTTACAGAATACCTGCTTCGCATCGCCCAAGGCAACCAATTTCTTGATTGAAATAGTCGGGAACTTTATGGGGCGCAAAAAACGCTGGATCTGAACATGAGATCACTCTGTGCAGAGTGAAACGCAGGCCTCAAAGCGCCGCGGAAAGCGTTGCGCTTTAACGGCTCATCCTCTGCTCGCAATGATCAGGCAACATGGAAACACGTCTGCTACGGTCGACAACCGCCATCTTTGTCTCTCACGGATGATCGAACGAGCATAAAGGCACTGAGGTTCTAAATCAGGCTACCCCGCAGAGGCATCCATCACCTCAGCGATGTTTTCGGCCTCGGCGACGATTTCGGCCAATTGCGCGCTGGCCTCGTCCGATGCTGGGACGGCGCCTCCCGCTGCAGGGCGCGTGTTGAGTTCTTCAATCATCGCCTCTTGTGAGAGGTTTTTTTCCTCCAAGCTGCGCAATTGGTCTTCAAGCCCAACGGCTTTATCGGCCAGCATCAGCCCCGCCATCAAAAGCATGCGGGTTTCTGGCATTCGCCCCAGCTGTTCGCCCAGCATCGCGGCCTCTGCGTTCAACAGCTCTGCCGCCTGGATCAGAAAGTCTTGTTCGCCATCTTGGCACACGACCGAAAAGTCCCGGCCCCCGACGGATATCGATACCTCAGGCATCAGCGGCCTCCTCTAACATGGGGCGCAGCGCCGCCAGGACGCCATCAAGCTCCGCACGGTCAGCAGCCCGCACAGCCGCCAACGCGTCAAGTTCCGCCTGGAGCCCTTGATTGATCAAATCCGCATCAGCAATGCCCGTCATATGCGCCTCACGCAGCGCGGCATTGTTGCTGCGCAACTGCCGGTTCGCTTCGCGGAGCTTATCGGCGCCGGCTTCCAACGCATCAATCCGGCCTCGAAGATCCTCCAATTCAGCCCGCGCCTCGGCGATTTTCAGCGCCTCGCGCTCCGCGATCCGCTGGGCTTGTTCCACCAGTTGCTCGCGTTCGATCGCAGCCTGGTCTTGCGCCTCCAGCAATTTGCCCCGTTCGGCAATAGCCTCTGCCAGGGCCTCGGCCTGTGTCATCCGCTCTTGCCGTTCGGCCTCTAGGGCCTCCTCCAAGCTCGAGCGCGCAGCTTGCAGCTCATTTACTGTCCCTTGCAGCGCTTGAAGCTCGGCAGGATCGGCAGCTTCGGATCCTTCCGCCGGAGCGGCTTGCAAGTCTTCAACCTGCTCAGCCAGCGTTGAGTTTTCTTCCAGCAAGCTCGCAATCTGCGTGGCGTTTTCTGCAGCGAGTTCGACGCTTGTGGCATGGGATGTTGCGATCCTGTGCAACGCCTCTCGCAGCCGCCGCCCCAGTTCTTCCATTTCGGCCATGCCAGTCTCCGCCTCTGCCATCCCTCTTCGGGCTATCCGCTATTCGGGTCTGAAGCCCGACTCGGTTTTGCCATTCAATGCCAACTATGCCCTTGTCTACAACCCCAGAGCGGCCAATCCCCGCGATCAGAAGGTCCTGGCGCTGAGATTAAGAAAGGCGGCTTGCACTTTTGCATCCTTCTGACTAGGGCCTGAGCGTCTTGACAGGTGACAGGAGGCCTAGGCGCTGTGAATATCGAGCTGCTCCGCGAGCGTGACCCCGACCACTGGATGAAGGCCTGCGCCATTCGTGCCCTGACGCTCGACGCCGTAGCGGGCGCGAATTCAGGCCATTCTGGCATGCCGATGGGAATGGCGGATGTGGCCACCGTTCTTTTCGAAAGACATATGAAATTCGATGCCAACGCACCGGATTGGCCGGATCGCGACCGATTCATCCTATCGGCCGGGCATGGATCCATGCTGCTTTACAGCTTGCTTTATCTGACCGGCACGCCGGGCATGAGCCACGATGAAATCCGGTCGTTCCGCCAGCTCGGCGCCAGCACCGCGGGCCATCCCGAAGTAGGTCATGCCCCAGGGATTGAAAGCACGACAGGTCCCCTTGGACAGGGCTTGGCGATGTCCGTGGGTTTTGCCCTGGCCGAGGAAATTCTGCGCGCACGTTTTGGTAAGAAGCTCGTCGATCACTATACATACGTCTTTGCAGGCGACGGCTGTTTGATGGAAGGCGTCAGCCAAGAAGCCATTGCGCTTGCTGGTCGCCAGGAACTGTCCAAGCTGATCGTCTTTTGGGACGACAATGGCATCACCATCGATGGCTCGGTCGACATTGCTGATCGAACAGACCAAGTGGCGCGGTTCAAAGCCTCTGGCTGGTCAGTCTTTGAGTGCGACGGCCATCACCCCGAAGAGATTGACGCAGCCATCATCGAGGCGAAAAAGAGCCCTCACCCCAGCATGATTGCCTGTAAGACAAGGATCGCTTTGGGCTCGTCTGCCCAAGACACCGCCAAGGGCCATGGTGCGCTGACGGATCCCCAGATCGTGGCCGATACCAAAGCCATCTATGGCTGGGAACACGGCGATTATGAAATTCCCGTCGATATCAAATCGGCTTGGGAAGCTATCGGCAATCGCGGTGCCAGCGATCATGCCGCCTGGAAAGAACGACTTGCAGCAGCCTCTGCGAGTCGTCAGGCAGAATTCGCCCGTGTGATGGCAGGCGAACCGCCGAAACGATTGTCTTCGGCGATCAAGGCTTTGAAGAAGCGCTATGTGGAAGAGCAACCCAAGGTCGCGACCCGCAAAGCGAGCGAGATGGCGCTGAACGCTATCAATGATGTGATGCCGGAAACTGTTGGCGGATCAGCCGATTTGACCGGGTCGAACAACACCAAAACCGACCATTTGGGCATTCACACACCCGAGGATCGCAAGGGGCGCTACCTGCATTACGGCATCCGTGAACATGGGATGGCCGCGGCGATGAATGGCATCAGCCTGCATGGTGGCCTGCGCCCCTATGGCGGGACATTTATGGCTTTCACAGACTACGCCCGTCCGGCAATGCGGCTTTCCGCGCTGATGCGGCAGCCGGTGGTCTACGTGATGACCCATGATAGTATCGGACTTGGCGAAGATGGTCCGACCCACCAACCGGTGGAGCATTTGGCAATGCTGCGCGCCACGCCCAATTGTCATGTGTTCCGTCCCGCCGATGTCACCGAGACCGCAGAGGCCTGGGAACTGGCGCTCACCTCCAAGGAGACGCCGAGCGTTTTGGCCCTGTCGCGTCAGGGGCTGCCTGCGCTGCGGGACAGCTACAAGTCAAAAAACCTCACCGCCCAGGGCGCTTATGTGCTGGCCGATGCCGACGGCAAACGGCAAGCCATTCTGATAGCCACCGGTTCAGAGGTGTCTGTTGCAATGGCCGCCCGAGACCTGCTGCAGGCGGAAGGGATCGGCACGCGCGTGGTGTCTATGCCCTGTTGGGAACTGTTCGAGGAACAGGACGAAGCCTATCGCAAGCGCGTGCTGCCCGGTGGCCCGGTCCGGGTCGCGGTAGAGGCAGCGATCCGCTTTGGCTGGGACCGTTGGCTTTTTGGCGAGCGGGGCCGGCGCGAGAAATCGGGCTTTATC
>JBCDGN010000065.1:0-21317 GCA_038751255.1 Pseudomonadota bacterium | reverse complement strand
ATCGGCGTCACCCGTTCGGAGGTGGAATTGGCCTCCGGTCTGCCGCTGAGCCAAAACCCGGTTGATGCGCTTTACCGGATGGCACTGGAGCGCCGCCGCTCTGGTATCTGAGTCCCCTCGCGCCAAAGGCGGTGGAGATCACGCTTGACCTGAAGCGTCCTCTATTGCCTTTGGCGCACATGACCGACCTGCCTATCCCTCTGACACTCGCAGCTTGCGCACAGGCAGTGCTGCAAACACCCGATGGCCGCGCCAAAACCGCTTTGGGACGCGCGTGTGCCGATGCCTGGCGTGCCGCGCGCTTGGCGGACCAGCCGATGCAGATCGGGCGCGCCGCGCCGCCCGATCATCCCGCCCGCCCGGAGGCGCCAGTCCTTTTATCGCCGCGCGATGTGCCAAAACGCAAACCTGGGACACCCAATGGTCGGATCGCTCTGTTGCACGCGGTGGCCCATATCGAGCTCAATGCGGTGGATCTGCATTGGGACATCATCGCACGGTTCACCGACACGCCAATGCCTCTGGGGTTTTATGATGATTGGGTCCAGGCGGCGGATGAAGAGGCGAAACATTTCAATCTTGTCTGCGATTGCTTGGAGCGGTTGGGGTCCCACTACGGCGCCCTGCCCGCCCATGCTGGCATGTGGCGCGCGGCCTCAGACACGGCCGATGATTTGATGGGGCGGCTGGCTGTGGTGCCTATGGTGCTTGAGGCCCGCGGTCTCGATGTGACACCGGGCATGATCGAGATTTTCAAGAAGGCGCAGGACTCGGCCTCGGTCGACGCTTTGAACGTGATCTATGCTGAGGAAGTTCATCATGTGGCCTATGGGTCGAAGTGGTTTCACTTTCTATGCGGTCGCGAAAACATCGACCCCAAAGACGCCTTTCATGATCTGGTGAAACGCTATTTCCATGGCGCGCTCAAACCGCCCTTCAATGAAGAAAACGTGCAGAAGCGGGCATTCCTCCCGATTTTTACTGGCCCCTGGCCGGATCAGACAGGGCTAAAGCCTGATAACCGGCGGAATCTCGCCGATTTGGGGGCTCTGACGGGATAGGTGAAAATTCGCGCGTCGCCGCGAGGATTTCGGTCGGTTATAGACCCAGCACCAAACACAACCGATAGTGGCGCTGGGTCAACTCTGGGGAATAGAACACAATATGTCGGAGACAACCGGCCAGATCAGGCAAACGATGCTAGAGCGTCTGTTTCCAGAAAAGCGAATCTTCTTGAAATCCGAAGACACGACCCGGGTGGTGAGATTAAGTCCAGCGCAACAAATTCTCGCCTGGTTTGGGGGGCTAGTGTTTCTAGCCTGGTCGGTGACCGCGACCTCAATGGTGCTGATTGCTCTGATGACGGGATCGAACCTGCGCGAGCAAGCGGTCATGGACCGCGAAGTCTACGAGACCCGGTTGAATGCGCTAGCCCAAGATCGCAACCGACGCATCGCTGAAGCGGTGGACGCCCGCGCGCTCTATGCGCAAGCGCTCCAAAAAGTGTCCACCCAGCAAGAGGCCATGCTTGATACCCAGATGGCTCTGGAAGAGTCGCGTCGCGGCACCGAAGCCCTGCGGCGGCTTCTTGTGAAGTCCTTGGCAGAACGCGACGCGCTCGATCAACAGATGGCGCTGCTTCAGGGCGATGCGTGTGAAACGGATGTCGCTGCGACTGCCCGAAATGAGGCGATTTTGGAGTATCTCGCCGCGGCCCTGAGCGAGACCGCAGACGAGCGGGATTTCCAGCGTCAGACGGCAGAGAAGAAAACCGAGGAACTCGCCGACCTGCGCCTCGACATGGATCTGGCCGCCGAAGAAAGCGACCGCATCTTTGAACAGCTCGAAAAGGCCGTCACGGTGTCGCTGGAGCCTTTGGAGCAGATGTTCACGGATGTGGGCATCCCCCCGGAACAAATCCTGACCCAAATGCGCAACCGCTATAACGGCTCAGGTGGTCCTTTGGAGCCCATTGCTATTTCCACCAGCGGCGCAGAGACATTCTCTCCAGAAGCTGCACGAGCCAACGAAATCCTCGCGCATATGAGCCAAATCGGGCACTACAGCGCGGCGGCCCAAGCCCTGCCCTTCGCCAAACCGGTCAGTGACGGTGTACGAGAAACCTCCGGCTTTGGATACCGGCGCGACCCAATCCGCGGCGGGACACGGCTCCATGCGGGGTTGGATTGGGCCGGCCCTTACGGCACGCCGATCTATGCAACGGGCGATGGTGTGGTGACCCATGCGGGCTGGCAATCGGGGTATGGTCGCTTGATCAAGATCCAACATGAGTTTGGGATCGCAACGCGCTATGCGCATCTGTCCAAGTTAAACGTGAAGGTAGGCCAAAGGGTCTCGCGCGGCGACAGAATTGGTGCTATGGGGAATTCTGGCCGGTCCACCGGTACTCATTTGCATTATGAGATCCGGGTCGGAGATCAGCCGATCAACCCTAAGCGCTATCTCAGGGCAGCACGAAATGTTTTCTAAGAGCAGAATAAACGAACAATCCGAGGCAAGCGAAAAGACAGGAGACGCCCCATCTGTTGGATTGCCGGCCCCCAAGGCACCACCAAAGGCAAAACCAGCAGCGTCGATGCTGTCGTCAGATCTTACCGTTCAGGGCAACCTGCGCACCTCCGGCGATATCCAAATCGAAGGTCAAATCGAAGGCGATGTCCGTGCGCATTTGCTCACCGTCGGTGAAAGCGCGACCGTCAAAGGCGAAATCGTGGCTGACGATGTGGTGGTCAACGGTCGCGTTGTTGGCCGGGTGAGAGGCTTGAAGGTGCGTCTTACCTCCACCGCGCGGGTCGAAGGCGACATCATCCACAAAACCATCGCAATCGAAAGCGGGGCCCATTTCGAAGGCTCCGTTCAGCGCCAGGACGATCCCTTGTCCGGCAGCGACGCCCCCGGTTTGCCTTCTCCCGACAGCGACTCCAACGACGGGTTTCTCACGCCTGAGAAAAGCTAAGAGGCGTCGATGGTCGACCGGGCCCCTTTTGTCCCGGCCGGTCGCGCCAGCGTTGCAGAGAACGCGAAACCGGGCCGCCTGATTTGCGCGGAGCGCGCGCGGCCTTGGTTGCTCGCCGCCGCCATCCTGGCCTCTGCCCTGGGATTTATCGATGGCACCGTCGTCTCCATCGCCATGCCCGCCATTCGCGGCAGTCTGGAGGCTTCGCTCGGCGAGGCCCAATGGATTGCCAACGCTTACATGCTGTCGCTTTCGGCGCTGATCCTTTTGGGTGGGGTCTTGGCCGACCGGTTTGGGTTGGTGCGCGTCTTTGCCAGCGGCATCGTACTTTTCATTGTGACATCGCTGATATGTGCCGTGGTGACCGGCTCGGACGCGATGATCGTCGCGAGATTTTTTCAAGGCATCGGGGCCGCGCTAATGGTGCCAGGATCGCTTGCTCTGATCTCACGCAGCTACCCGCCAGAGACCCGAGGCCTCGCGATTGGTATCTGGGCGGCCGCCTCCGCGGTGACAACAGCACTTGGTCCGTTGATCGGAGGGCTCTTGCTGAGCGTCGGAGGCCCCGAAGCATGGCGCTGGCTTTTTGCGGTGAATCTGCCGCTCGGTGCGCTCGCCCTTTGGATTTTGCATCGCTACGCCCAAAAAGAGACAGCGCGCATGAACGCCCCCCTGGATCTGCCTGGCGCGCTTTTGGCCACGCTCGCGCTTGCTTGTCTGGCCTTGGCTTTTTCTGAAGGCGGAGGCCTTGGCTGGCCGGTGGCCATCGCTGGATTGGCTCTATTTGCCTCGTTTCTCTATGTCGAGCACCGATCAGCGCATCCGATGATGCCGCTGCATCTGTTTCGCGATCCAGCCTACTCCGCCGCAAATGGATTGACCTTCTTTCTCTATTTCTCACTCTCGGCTGTGCTGTTTTACTTGCCGATGACGGTGATCATTGCCTGGGCATTGCCGACATGGGCGGCCTCATTGGCGCTTTTGCCCCTGACGCTGGCGATCACTGTGATGTCTGGACCAGTTGGCGCGCTTGGCGACCGCTTTGGACCAGGCTGGCCGATCCTGGTTGGATCGCTGATCGTCAGTTTGGCCTATCTCTGGCTTGGCGCTGCGGTCGCTCAGAAAGCCTATTGGATGGGTGTGCTTCCCGCGTTGACTGCCATGGGGGTGGGCATGGGATTTGTGGTGGCCCCCCTTTCCATCGCTGTGATGGCAGCGGTGCCTTCCGAAAGCTCAGGCTTGGCCTCTGGTACAAATAATGCCATTGCGCGCATGGCAGGGCTATTGGGCGTCGCAATGATGGGGCTCTTGGTTGAAGAGCGCTACTTCGCCTTTGGCGGGACGGCGAGTTTTGGCGCGCCAGACATTGCTGCCGCTAGCCACGCACATGCCATGACCTTCGCCACACGCGATATGTGCTACGCCGTGGCGCTCGTGAGCTTTTGTGCGGCCTTTGCGGCGCTTTGGTTGCCCCGGCGCGCCCGAGCGCTGCGTGCGTAAGATTCTATTCCACCGCAGCTTTGTAGATGTGCCACGTGCCGTGGCCGAGCACCGGCAGCACCACCAACAACCCTAAGAAGGCTGGCAACATTCCGATCACGAGGAACACCACGACAATCGCGGCCCAAAGCAGCATCGGCTGCAGGTTTTCGGTCACCACCTCAAAACTGGTGATCATCGCGGTGACGAAATCCATGTCCCGGTCAAGAAGCATGGGCATGCCAATCACCGACACCGCAAAGATCAGAAACGCGACGGAAAAGCCAACCACGCCGATGACGAAGAGCATCATCAAACCGTTGAGTGTCAGCAGCGTTTCAAAAGAGCTGAAGATATTGACGATGCGGAAGTTGCCGAGAAAAAGCGCCAGTGTGATGCGTGACAACAAAACCCAGATCATCACCATGAAGACAATCACTGCGCCAAGATAGGGGATCTGCCTATCCTTCTGTGCAAAGACGACGCCCAACACGCCCCCCCAATCGAGCGGTTCTCCCGCGCCCAACCGGCGGCTGACCTCATAGAGCCCGATCGCCGCAAAGGGCCCGATTAGCGGGAAACAAAAGGCTGCCAGAATCAGATAAAAGCCGCTGCCGACAAAGTAAGCGAGCGCCCACATGAGGAGGCCGCCGAGGAAGTACACCCCACCGAAGAATAGGCCAAAGGCTGGGGCGGCCTTAAAGTCCTCAAAACCTTGACGCAGCGAGGCTTTTACAGTCTCCACAGTGATCGGTTTCAAAACCGGCGGAGGCGGCGCCTGATTGAGATCGGCGGTCTGATCGCTAGGCATATCTTTTGTCTCCATCCTCAACAGCGGGCGCGCTGCCTGGAACTCCCGCAATGAATGGTGCGCCGTCAGGGGCCTGCTTGTCAAAAAGTACCTTAGACTTAGCTTTTGTGCGCGTGCAAAAGAGGCACGGCTCGGTCAGTTTGGTCCAGACACGGCACGGGCTTTCACCGCAGTCCGCTTTGCCCTATCCAGTCAGCAAGCATTGAACTTGGCGGAGTCACAGGTGCAAATTTTATTGGTCGCGGATCTGCACTATGCGCTCAAGCAATTTGATTGGGTGCTCAGCCAAGCAGATGCTTTCGACATCATCGTTATCGCGGGGGACCTTCTAGATATCTCGAGTTTCGTCCCGCTTGATGCTCAAGTCGCGGTGGTCGATGCCTATCTTGAAAAGCTCGCCGCCCGTACCGAGCTTTTCGTCTGTTCAGGCAATCATGATGTCACGGGTCTCTCCGAGACTGGCGAAAAGACCGCCACTTGGCTCACCGATCATCACCGCGCCGATTTCATAACCGACGGCGGATCGGCAATGTTTGGCGCAATGTTGATTTCTGTTCTGCCTTGGTGGGATGGACCAGCGACCCGCGCGATGATCGACGCGCAATTTGAAGAGGATGCGCAGCGCCCGCATGAGAGCTGGCTATGGGTCTATCATGCGCCACCGTCCGACAGTCCCGTCAGCTGGGGCGGCAATCGCTTTTTCGGCGACCCCGAACACCGCAGTTGGATCAACAAGTGGCAGCCAAACTACGTTCTGTCCGGTCATGTGCACCAAGCGCCCTTCGTTCCAGATGGCAGCTGGGTCAGCCAAATTGGAAATACGCGGATCTTCAACATGGGACAGCAACCCGGAGAGATCCCCGCCCACGTCATCCTGAACACCAAGGAACATGCAGCGCTTTGGTTTTCAATCTACGACAATCAACAAATAGACTTGGCAGAGCCAGGGTCTGCGCCCATACCCCTTGCGGAGCTTCCAAACTGGGTCAGAGACGTGGGTCGGAGGCCTGGCTGACCTTGGCGGGCTCCTCAGTCCCATGATCCTGTCGCAAAAGCAGCGCTTCTAGGATCCTGTCCATCATACCGAAATGGTTCTCATGATCGCTGAACTGGCTTTTCAAATCGGCAAGATAGGACGTGGCGGCGAAAAGACGGCGTGACAGGATCCGAGCGGTATGCAGCGCGATATCAGGCCGATTGGCCAAGAGATCGGGACCATCGGGGCTGTAAAATGCCCGCACATCTGTCACTGCAGAAACGGTTGCACTGTAAGGCCGATCCAGTAGCGATGCCATCTCACCAAAGACAGAGCCCGGTTTGCCAACGGTGAACATCCGAACATCACCCTTATCGATCGCGACCTTGCCTTCGATCAGAAAGAACAGATCGCCGCCCTGCCCGCCTTCGGGGATCAATATCTCACCGGGAGCGAAGGCCTTTTCCTCTAGATCAGCGATCTTCGTGAGAATATCGGTCATTATGTCCCCTGCTTCCCGTCGCACCATAATGCGGTGCCCATGAAGGAACGGCAATTCTCTGCGCTGCAGAAATTTACGCGCGATCTGCATTCAGCGCTGCTCTGCCCATTTTTTCAACAAACCACAAAACCGCGTCAAGGCCACAGTCTTTTCTAAGCGTGGCGACATGGAAGGGCGCGAAAACCTTGAGGCTGAGGCGATTAGTCTGCAGTTTGGGCTTCGGCGCGGCTTTTGCCTGAAACGTCCAGCGCCAGGGTTGCAGCCATGAATTTGTCCAAATCCCCGTCCAACACCCCTTGGGTATCGGAGGTTTCCACATTCGTGCGCAGGTCTTTGACCATTTGATAGGGCTGTAGGACGTAGGATCTAATCTGGTTGCCCCAGCCTGCATCGCCTTTGGAGTCATGCGCCTCTTGGATCGAGGCGGTGCGTTTTTCCAACTCCAACTGATAGAGGCGTGATTTCAGCGCCTTCATGGCAATGTCTCGGTTCTGATGTTGAGATTTCTCAGAGCTGGTCACAACGATGCCTGTCGGGTGGTGCGTGATCCGAACCGCAGAGTCGGTTGTGTTCACGTGCTGACCGCCAGCGCCCGAGGATCGATAAGTGTCAATGCGGATTTCGGCGGGGTTCACCTCGATCTCAATATTGTCGTCTACCACCGGGTATACCCAAACAGAACTGAACGAGGTGTGTCGGCGCGCGGCGCTGTCATAGGGAGAGATCCGGACCAGCCGATGCACACCCGATTCAGATTTCAGCCAGCCATAGGCGTTGTGGCCTGAGATCGTATAGGTCGCAGATTTGATGCCCGCTTCTTCCCCGGCGTTTTCTGATTGCAGTTCGACCGCATAGCCATGGGCTTCGGCCCACCGCACATACATTCGCGCCAGCATCGACGCCCAATCGCAGGACTCGGTGCCTCCAGCGCCGGAATTGATCTCAAGGAAAGTGTCATTTGCGTCGGCCTCGCCATCAAGCAGCGCCTCAAGCTCTTTTTGAGCGGCCTTCTCGACCAACGCGACGATGGAGGCCTCAGCCTCGGCGACAACTTCACTGTCTTCTTCTGCCTCACCGAGTTCGATCAGTTCGATATTGTCGGAAAGCTCTTGTTGGATACCGTCATGGGTGCCGAGCGCATCGACCAAAAGTTGACGCTCGCGCATGAGCTTTTGTGCCTTGGCCGGGTCACTCCAAAGATCGGGGTCTTCAGCCATTGCGTTGAACTCTTCCAGCCGATGGTCTGCGGTCTCGCGGTTCATCCGTTGGGCCAAAAGCTCCAGCGATTTCTCAACCGCAACAATGGCATTCTGAGTTTCTGCGCGCATGAAGGTCTCGTGTTTGACGTCTCGCAGGCACGACGGCCTGCGAGCACGAAGCTATAAACCGGGGCGGCGCGGGCGGCAAGACACCGCGAGGCGCGCCGTCAGTGTCTAGTAGAGCCCGCCAGCGCTGATGGTGCCAAATCCGGAGTTTTGCGGGATCACCCGGCGTTGACCGGTGGAGGTGACGATCTCTGCGGTGCCCGACAGCGCCTCATCCCGCGAATAGAGCGGAAGGCCAGATCCCATCTCCACGCCGCCGTCGACCACGTAAAGACCGAAGGCGCGCTCGCCACCGGGACGGAAGTATTCGGCCACAACATTCGGCCCGCTTGCGTTGGGACCAAGCCGCGCACCACTGATCCGGTCGATTTTGATGAAACTGCCACCCGGGGGAACCTTGAACTCGCCGCCGCCAAACTCCTCAACCGCAAAATTCATAAATTCATTGAAAACCGGTCCGCACATGGTGCCACCTGCTGCGCCTTTGCCCATTGGACGGGGTTGGTCGAAACCGATGTAGCAGCCCGCCGCGATGTTGGAGGTGAAGCCCACAAACCAGACGTCTTTTTCCTCGTTTGTGGTGCCGGTTTTTCCCGCGGTTGGAACCGGCAAATTCACAGTGCGCGCGGCAGTGCCGCGATCGACAACGCCTTTCATCATCGACGTGATTTGATACGCGGTGATCGGGTCCATCACCCGCTCGCGTTGCGACACGATGCGCGGCGCCTGGCCTTGTGGCACCAGCGGAGAAGCGCAATCGACGCAATTGCGCGGATCATGACGATAAACGGTGTTTCCGTAACGGTCCTGAACACGGTCGACCAGCGTGGGATAGATCCGCTCTCCTCCATTGGCGAACATGGAATAGGCTGTCACCATCCGGTAAAGCGTTGTCTCCTGCGACCCAAGCGAGATCGGCAAATACTGCAACATCTCTTCTTCGTCATAGACGCCAAATTTCTCGGCATATTGCGCCACCGTATCCATGCCGATCTCTTTGGCCAGACGCACTGTCATAAGGTTCCGCGAGCGTTCGATCCCAGTTCGAAGCGTGGTCGGCCCGTAGAACTTGTTTGAGTAGTTCTTTGGCTCCCAAACGGTATTGCCAACGCGATGCACAAACGGCGCATCGACCACAATGGTCGCTGGCGTAAACCCGGTATCCAGGGCAGCCGCATAGACGAAAGGCTTGAAGGACGACCCTGGCTGGCGCGCCGCTTGGGTCGCACGGTTGAAGACCGAGTGCTGATAGGAAAACCCGCCCTGCATCGCGATCACGCGGCCAGTGTTGACATCCATAGCGACAAAAGCGCCTTCAACCTCGGGAACTTGGCGGAGCGTCCAACGGATGAAACTGCCATCTTCGTCACTGGTCATGCGGCGCACATGCACCACATCGCCAGGGCTGACGAGATCGCTGGGCACGCGAGCCCGGTTTTGGCCAGGGCGGCGCGCCCAGGTGACATCGGCGGCGGGGATCACTTGCGTGTCTTCGCGCGGCAGACCTTCGATACCGAGTGTCGCGGTTTCCCCTTCTGTTGCAAGAACAACCGCAACCTCCCAGCCGTCAACATCGCGCGCGATATCCGCATCTTCTAGGGCAAAGCGCCAGGCTTCTTCGTCGCCCAAAATCTCAACCGGCAGGCGTTCTCCGGACCCGCGCCAGAGCCCACGTGAGCGGTCATATTTCTCAAGACCATGCTGAAGAGCGACCGCGGCACGATCCTGAAGTTCGGGATCGAAGGTCGACCGGATTGAAAGACCACCGGCGAAAAACTCCTCTTCGCCGAAGTTGCGGCTTAGCTGACGGCGAATCTCATCCGTGAAATAGCCGCGGGGTGGTCGCTGACTGCGAAACCCTTCGAAATCCCCATTCTGGACCGATCGGATTGGCTGCGCCAACGCTTGAGCGTAGGCAGCCTCGGTAAGAAAACCGTTCTCATTCATCTCGCGCAGCACGAAATCGCGCCGGTCCGTGGCGCGTTTGCGTTCCCGCACCGGGTGATAGGTTGAAGGCGCCTTCGGCAGGGCGGCCAGATAGGCGGCCTCTTCTGGCTCAAGATCAGACAGAGCTTTGTTGAAATAGGTTTGCGCCGCAGCGGCCACGCCATAGCTGTTTTGACCTAGGTAAATCTCGTTGAGATAAAGCTCTAAGATCTCTTCTTTTGTCAGCGTTTGCTCAAGCCGAACGGCGAGGATCAGTTCTTTGATCTTGCGTTCTGCCGAGCGATCGCCTGACAGCAGAAAGTTCTTCATCACCTGCTGCGTGATCGTGGATGCGCCGCGCAGCGCTCCGCCCTGGGCCATATCGACGATCGCCGCGGCCATCCCCACCGGGTCGTAGCCGTGATGGGTGTAGAAGTTTTTGTCCTCGGCCGAGATGAAAGCTTGTTTGACCAGATCGGGAATTTCGCTGCTGGGGGCAAAAATCCGACGCTCCCGCGCGAATTCGTCAATCAATTGCCCTTCGCTGGAATAGACCCGGCTGATCGTTGCGGGTGCGTATTGCGCAAGCTGTTCGTGATTGGGAAGATCGCGACCGTAGACCCAAAAAATCGCGCCCAGAATCAGTCCTGCAATGACCGCCCCGATGGTAACGAAGCTGAAAATCGCCCCGAAGAAGCCCATGATAAACCGGATCAAAATCGATAGCCTTTCTCTCAGCACGCCCTTGCTGTCGTTACACTGACTGGCAAAGGTATCAAAATCACAACTTGCCGCGGTTCTTTCAATGTTTGCGTCACGTCACCTTAGGCGCAATGCCGCGAGCGCGGCATCGCTTTTTGTCCATTTCAAAAGCCCTCGGCGCAGGGCCAATGCCATTTTCGCCCGCCAAGCCGGGTCCGCGAGCCGTTCACGATCTGCGGGCTCTGACAGAAAGCCCAATTCGACCAGCACCGCTGGGATATCCGGCGCGCGTAACACCACAAAATCCGCCTGTTGGCGAGGATGCTTGTAAAGAGGGATGTCAGCACGCGCCATCTCTGAAACAAGTTGATCGGCCAGATCGAGACTACGGTGAGCGCTGTCTTGCCGCGCGAGATCCATCAAAGCAACCGCAAGCGCATCGCCCGCCCCGCTGAGATCGACACCGGCAAGCAGCGCATCGCGATGATGTTCCCGCGCCAATCGTTCAGAGATCGGTGTGGATGCCCTCTCGCCATGGGTAAAGACCGTCGCCCCGGAAGCGCTGCCCCGAGGGATCCCATCTGCATGAAGCGATATAAAAACATCCGCACCGGTTTCCTGCGCGATGCCAATCCGCTCTTTCAGCGGCACAAACCGGTCCTCGTTGCGGGTCAAAACCACATCGAAGTCGGTGGTGCGCAACAAGTCTTCTTTCAACTCGCGGGCGAAAGAGAGGACAAGATCGGACTCGTGTATCTGCCCATGTGTAGCGCCGGGATCATGGCCGCCATGACCGGGATCAAGGGCCACGGTCAGGCGGGAAGGCTGTTCCTGTACAGTCGGGAGGCCTTGCTCTGGCTCTGGCGCAGGTTGCGCGATCTGCTTGAAATCTGCCCGAGACACACGGCGGAGGCGCAGCGACAATCGTGCGCTTCCATCCAAAGCGACGGTCATCGCCGCGCGTTCGACCGCCATAGGACTTGGCAGCGGGCGCAGCAGACGGGTTTCGCCGTTCTCATTGGCCAAAACGAAGTCTTCTTCATCGGTTTGAGAATGAACTGCACCGCCGAAAAACACCGCAAGCCGCGGTGGACCATCATATAGCGCGATGCGAAAGGGGACACCCCGGGTCAATCCCAGTTCCAGATCAATGCCAGTTTCGGCGCTGCGAATGTCGGCCTCGGTCAGCGTCAAATCTAGGGCCTCTGCCCGACCCGTGACGCATAAAAGCACCGCCGCAAGCGCGACAAAGCAAAATCGAGTAAATGCTCTCACGGTTTTCCCCGTGTCTTTTCTCTGCTCAAGCGAACTATAGCCTTTCCAGGCGCTTCGGACCAGAGGCAACCCGGTGTGACCATCACGTTCTTGGGAGGCGACCTGAGGGAACGCGCATCTCTGGTTGCCCCCGATGGCATGTTCAAGGATGTTAGGAGCGTTCTACGGTCCTCATCATGGGCGCGCTTCTTGACCCTGAAAAGGTTTCTTACCCTTCTGCCGCTTTGCCTATGTCTGCTGATGCCGATCCCGGCCAAGGCCTTTGGGCTCTTGCGGGATGCCGGTATGGAATATGGGTTGAACCGCTTGGCCCAGCCAATCATTGAAGCCGCAGGGCTGTCACCGAGCCGCATCACGATCCTGGTGGTGAATGATATGTCGCTGAACGCGTTCGTCAGCGATGGCAGGCATATCTACATCCATGCGGGGCTGATCCTGAGACTGCCAAGCGCAGAAGCGTTGCAGGCTGTGATCGCTCACGAGGTCGGCCATATCGCCAATGGGCACTTTGTGCGCCGTCAACTTAACGCTCAAAATGCCCGGCGAAACAGTTTGCTGGGCTTGGCAGCGGGTGTGGCTGCAGGGGCCGTTACGGGGAATCCCCAGGTTGGCTTCGGTGTGGCGGCAGGGACAGCAGGGTCTTCGCTTGGCACTTTTTTGGCGCATACACGCGCTGAAGAAGCCGCAGCCGATAAATCCGGTTTGCGCTACCTCGCCCGCGCCGGTGTGCCGCCAAGTGCGATGCAGCAGGTCTTTGAAATCTTCGCCGATCAGGAATCGCTTTCGCCGCAACTGCAATCGGACTGGGCACGTACCCACCCAGTGAGCCGCGAAAGAGCCCGTGCCGCTGCCAATTATGCAACAGTTCTGAGCCCGCGCAGCACCGATCGCGATGTGCTTGAATATTGGTATCAAAGGGCGCGCGGGAAGCTCTCTTCCTATTTGCGCAGCCCATCTTACACGCTTGACCGTGTCGGGCTTACTGATCAAACCGACCCGGCCCGCATCCAACGCGCCATGGCCTATTTCAAAACACCGGACATGCCAAAAGCCCGCGCCGAGATGGCAAAGCTGATCGAAAGACGGCGCGATGACCCTTTTTTTCATGAGCTTCTGGGCTGGATGGAGATTGAAAGCGGGAACGCCCAGCGGGCGGTGGATGCCTATCGAAACGCGGTTACAATCGCCCCGCGCGAACCAATGATCCTTGCTGGGTTCGGTCGCAGTCTGCTGGCGCTCGACACACCAGGGACCGACAAAGAGGCGCTCAAAGCACTCGAGACAGCTCGGGCGCGAGATCGCTTAGATTTGAGGTTACTCCGCGATCTGGCTGTGGCCTATTCAAGGACAGGAAATCCAGGTATGGCATCGCTCTCAACAGCACAGCGCTATGAGGCGATGGGCAAGAAAGAGGACGCTCGACTTCACGCAGCGCGCGCGGCTGATCAGTTGCCGACAGGATCGCCGGGTTGGTCACGCGCACAGGATATTCTTCGGGCCACCGAACCGAAATCGACACGGAGATAACTCGTTGATGACACGTTTATTTTCTGGCACGGCCATTGCCTTCGCGGGCGCTCTCGCCGTCGCACCTATCGTCGCCCTCGCGCAGGATCTCACAGATCTCTCCACCGAAGAGCGCAGCGCACTCCATGAGGAGTTCCGCGCCTATCTGCTGGAAAACCCAGAGATCCTGCTAGAGGCGATGCAGATTCTAGAAGACCGCCAAGCCACGGCGCAGGCGGATGCCGATAAGCTGTTGCTGCAACAATTGACCAGCGAAATCCAAAATGATGGCCGGTCTTGGGAAGGCGGCAATCCCGATGGCGACGTGGTTATGGTGGAGTTTCTCGACTATCGTTGCGGATACTGTAAGCGCGCCCATGATGACGTGGCGGAGCTGATCTCGTCCGATGGCAATATCCGCTTCATCGTGAAAGAGTTCCCGATTTTGGGACAAGGATCGCTCCTCGCATCACAATTCGCCATCGCAACGCGTATGGAGGCAGGCGATGACGCCTACAAAGCCGTGCATGACGCGCTGATGAAATTGCGGCAAGAGCCGAGTGAAGAGGCGTTGCGCCAAATCGCTCTCGACCAAGGGCTAGATGCCGATGCGGTGCTCGCGCGAATGGAAGACCCAGAAATTGTTGCGGAGCTTCGCGCCAACCGCGCGCTCGCAGAGCAGCTGTCCATCCAAGGGACGCCATCTTTCATTATCGGGGATGAGTTCGTCCGAGGCTATGTCACTCTGTCAGCGATGCGCGAGATCGTGGCCGAACAGCGCGACGCCAGCTAGTTTCAGTGGTGGTGCCATGCGCCTTGCATCCCGGCGCCGCATGTGCACTCGCTAACAATCGCAAGAAGAAGGATCACTCTGCGGCTTCTTGAGCGGCCGCCTCGGCTTTGGCAATTTCTTCGGCCTTCTGTTCCACCTGCTGGACGATATGATCGATCATTTGTTCATTGCTCATTTTGTGGCTTTGTTTGCCCGCAAGATACACCATGCCAGAGCCGGCCCCGCCGCCAGTGAAGCCAACATCTGTCATCAGCGCCTCGCCAGGCCCGTTCACCACGCAGCCAATGATCGACAAGCTCATGGGCGTTTTGACATGTTCCAAGCGCTTCTCGAGGATTTCCACGGTCTTGATCACGTCGAAGCCTTGGCGTGCGCAAGAGGGGCAGGAAATGATGTTGACCCCGCGATGTCGCAGGCCAAGCGATTTCAAGATTTCATAGCCCACACGCACCTCTTCGACCGGATCGGCCGAGAGTGAGACACGCAGTGTGTCCCCAATCCCCATCCAAAGAAGATTACCAAGTCCAATCGCAGATTTCACAGTGCCCGCGTTGAGCGATCCCGCCTCTGTGATGCCCAGATGAATGGGGGCGTCTGTTGCCTCTGCGATGCCCTGATACGCCGCGGCGGCAAGGAAAACATCGGAGGCTTTGACGCTGATCTTGAACTCATGAAAGTCGTTGTCTTGAAGAATGCGGATATGGTCGAGCCCGGACTCAACCATCGCTTCGGGACAAGGCTCGCCGTATTTCTCCAGAAGGTGCTTCTCTAGGCTCCCAGCATTTACACCGATGCGCATGGAGCAGCCGTAATCCTTGGCCGCTTTGATGACCTCGCGCACCCGTTTCTCATCTCCAATGTTACCTGGGTTGATCCGAAGGCAAGCCGCCCCTGCTTCCGCGGCCTCAATAGCGCGTTTGTAGTGGAAATGGATATCGGCAACGATCGGCACCGGGCTTTCGTCGACAATCTCTTTCAGAGCTGTTGTGGAAGCTTCGTCTGGGGCGGAGACGCGGACAATATCAGCGCCAGCCTCAGCACAGGCGAGCACTTGCTTGATCGTCGCTGGCGCATCGCTGGTCACGGTGTTGGTCATCGTCTGGACAGAAATTGGCGCTTCGCCGCCAACCGGCACCGATCCAACCATGATCTGACGTGACGTGCGCCGGTAGATGTTGCGCCACGGGCGGACATGGTTGATCGACATCGCAGAACCTCATTGGTGCGCTCACCCTAGAGATAAGCCAGCACCGCGTTGCCCGCAATATATCTCACTCTTCCGTTTCGACAGGCGCAATCATCAACGCAGCCAGCTGTGCAAGTTCCGGGTCTTGATCCAAATCGACCGGTTGGTAGGCCGCGACCAGATCCCCTGCCCCTAAAGAGATGTTCTTGACCACTGACGCCCCCTGACCCGCTGGCCCAAGGGTTTCGCCATTGACTGCGAAGAAAAGCGAACTGGAATTGCCTGCCCGCAAGGTGGGCGGCTCTTCGGTTTGTGGCAGCACATAGCGTTCGCCGCCATCCAGAATTTTTTCGTGAAGCACAGTGCCATCAGCGCTGCGCACACGGACCCAAACTGGTTCCCGCGCGAAGATGACAACCTCGGGTGGTGGTGGTGCGGTGACCTGTACCTCATTGAGGGCGATCACACTCCCTTCACCACCATCCGCGCCCAACGTCTCGCTAGCAACGGCGGCGTCTGCAAAAACAGTGCCGGGCACACGCGGATCATCTGCCAAGGTCGGTGCGAGCCCTGACGGCGATGGCGAAGAGGCGTAGACCCCTTCCTGTCGTGGATCGAGTGCCGAGATCGGACCGTCGCGTGCCACCAACACCGGCACCTCAAGCGCGCGCGGACGATAGAGCCGATCCATAATGTCTGAGCGCGGCACCTCGGCGGCAGCGTCCTGCATCGGACCTTGGGTATCGGCCGCTTCTGGGGGCGTGGCACCAAGAGCGGTCTCTACCGGGGCGATGTCTACTTTCTGGATTTCACGTAAAACCGACCAACCACCATACCCCAGCCCGCAAATGAGCGCGATCAGAACGGCAAAAGACCCCACCATTCCTGGCCGAATGCCCGCCCATGGGCTTTCTTTTGGGGCGGCGTAAATCGGGCTCCGGGCGAAAAGATCATCGCCATCATGAGAGGAACGGGCCGGTCTGCGGGTTTTGTTTTCTGGTTTGGGCTTGTTGGAATGAATCTGCGCCTGCAGACCTTCCACATGGGTGAAGCCACTTTCCTTGCAGAAAGTGCGGTACGCCCAGTCGGGGTTCAGACCCAGATATCGAGAATAGGCGCGAATATAGCCTGCGATAAAACCCGGTGTTTCAAAGGCATCAAGATCTGCTTCTTCAATGGCCGCCAAATAGCTCGCCTTGATCTTGATATCGCGCTGAACATCGAGAAGCGATTTGCCCAACGTTGCGCGTTCTCCGCGCATGATGTCGCCGAGCTTCAGTTCGTAATCGTCGAAGCCTACCGGCCTCTGAGGTGAGTCGCTGGACTGCTCAAACCGGCGCCCAGTCATTGAAATCGACCCATGGTATCTGCCTGTATCCCCATGCGCCCCTGCCGATTCGTTAGCAGAGTTTTTCTAAGCCTTGGTTAACATAAATAACGATCAGCGACAGCAAGAGGGACAATCTCGTCGAAAGCTGGGCGATTTTTGCGTCATCGACCAACCCATTTGCAGCCTGATTGATCACAAGTTGCTTTCGCTGGGTCCTGTTGGAACGGCTTGACACCACAGGAGCACGCGACGCTTGAGAAAGTGTTATGGCCTTGACGCACCAGCTGATTTAGCGGCGCCGTCCCGGCAAAACCGACCGTGGCGCGGCGGATTATGCGCTCTCAACTCCGCGAGCCAAGGCACATTGGCCCCAAAGATCGTCCAAGGCATGAATCAAATGATCCATGTCCCGCGGCGTGTGTACCGGCGAGGGCGTGAAACGCAGGCGTTCTGTGCCCCGCGGGACTGTGGGGAAATTGATCGGCTGAACATATATACCGTGATGTTCCAACAAACGGTCCGAAATCATTTTACATTTCACCGGATCAACTACCAAGACCGGAACGATGTGACTGCCGTGATCGATCACTGGCAACCCCATCCCCAACAAACGCGCTTTCAGCACGCGGGCCTGAGCCTGGTGCCGGTCGCGTAAGAAATGGTTCTGTTTTAGATGTTGGATCGAAGCCGCCGCCCCCGCTGCAACCGCAGGAGGCAGCGATGTGGTGAAAATGAAACCCGGTGCATAAGACCTAATCGCGTCCACCAATTTGGCGCTCGCTGCAATGTAACCGCCCATGACCCCGTAAGCCTTTGCCAACGTGCCATTGATGATGTCGATGCGATGGGCGAGCCCATCACGTTCGCTGACACCCCCACCGTGGGGACCGTACATGCCGACAGCATGGACCTCGTCGATATAGGTCAATGCATTGAACTCTTCGGCGAGATCGCAAATCTCTTCAATCGGACCGAAATCGCCATCCATTGAATAGATCGACTCAAAAGCGATCAGTTTGGGCGCCTCGGACGGGAGGTCTTCTAAAAGCTCACGCAGATGCACGACATCATTGTGGCGAAACACCCGCTTTTCGCAGCGCCCGTTGCGAATGCCTTGGATCATAGAGGCGTGGTTCAGTTCATCGGAAAGAATGATCAGGCCGGGAAAAAGCCGCGGCAGCGTCGAAAGCGTCGCGTCGTTGGCGATGTAAGCCGAGGTGAAGATCAGCCCTGCTTCTTTGCCATGGAGATCGGCAATCTCTGCCTCGAGCTTCTTGTGATAAACTGTCGTACCAGAGATGTTGCGCGTTCCGCCCGACCCCGCACCAGTGGCATCGATCGCCTCATGCATCGCAGCAAGCACATCGGGGTGCTGGCCCATGCCCAAATAGTCGTTGCCACACCAAACCGCGATTTCCGCCAGAGAGCCATCGGGTCGGCGCCATTCGGCACTTGGAAACTGACCCTGGCGCCGCTCGATATCGATGAACGTACGATACCGTCCCTCTTCATGAAGACGGTTGAGCGCAGTATCGAGTTTGGCGGTGTAGTCCACTTTGGTGGGCCTCGCTTGTCTGGCACCTCCCAATGGGAGCGCTGGATTGCTTTTCATACAGGGTGGCTGATTGGGTGGAAAGCTAATCGCCCTTTCTGTGAGGGGAAGGATACAAAATGCCGCCCCAGCTATGTCGACTTTAACGCTTCAAAACTGGCGCGTCCGCACAAATCCTTGCCACAGGCCTGGACGCGGTCCCTGCTTCGGCTAGCGTGCTAAGAAAATATGTAGACTGCCCGAAATGTAGCCTGTGATGACTCAACTCTCTTTGCCGCCTTTTGCCGATATGTTCGGGATTACATTGGGTCCCTGTACACAAGACGAGATCATTGGCTATCTCACGGTCGGCGCGGCACATGCCAACCGAAATGGAGTGATGCATGGCGGGGCGATCATGGCCTTTGCCGATGTCCTTGGGGGAACAGCGGCCTCTTACAATCTCGGTGACGGCCAAGACACCACAACGATTGAAAGCAAAACCAACTTTTTACGTCCTGTCGCGCTTGGGGAAACCGTTACCGGCCGCAGCGCACCATTGCATCGCGGAGGAAAAACGCATGTTTGGCAGACCACCATTCTACGCGCCGACGGCAAACCCGCGGCCATCACAACACAAACGCAATTGGTCTTCACCTGGGACGGTCCGTCGTCCCAAAATCCGTCTGCGTGACGATTTTTTCATTCGTTCTTCAGGGAGCCCCAGATGACCATCGAGCCCGTTCTCGCCAAGATTGATGCCGATCTCGACGCTGCGGTCGCGCGGCTGAAACATCTTTTGGAGATCCCGTCCATCTCCACCGATCCTGCCCATCACGCAGATTGTGACCGTGCCGCGGCGTGGCTGACGGAGGAAATTCGTCAGATCGGCTTCGAGGCCGCAACCCATCCAACAACGGGACGATCTATGGTTGTTGGCAAGTCAGGTAGCGAAGGGACACATCTTTTATTTTACGGGCATTACGACGTACAACCCGTGGATCCGCTGTCGCTTTGGTCCAGCCCGCCGTTTGAACCGCAACTAGAAGACACACCCCGAGGCAAGGTGATCCGTGGCCGTGGGTCTGCGGATGACAAGGGCCAATTGATGACCTTTGTGGAAGCCTGCCGTGCCTGGAAAGCGGTCCATGGCAGCCTCCCAGGGCGTTTAACACTGTTCTTTGAAGGTGAAGAGGAAAGCGGCTCGCCTTCGCTTCTGCCCTTCCTAAAGCAACACAAGGACTTGCTGAGCGCCGATATTGCTTTGATCTGCGACACGGACATGTTCGAAGACACGCCATCGATTGTGACCCAACTTCGGGGGCTTTTGGGGGAAGAGATTATCCTTAGGGCCGCCGCGCGCGACCTGCATTCCGGGCATTATGGTGGTATGGCCGCCAACCCGGCGCGGATCTTGGCGCATATCCTGGCCGCGCTTCACGATGAAACGGGGCGGATTACCGTCCCGGGCTTTTACGATGGTGTACCACCCCTTGATCCAGCACTGCGCGCGCAATGGGATGGTCTGAACTTCAGCCCAGAGAGGTTTCTCGGCGATGTCGGGCTGTCACTGCCATCGGGAGAGCGTGGGAAACTACCGCTCGAGATGATCTGGTCAGAGCCGACCTGTGAGATCAATGGGATGAGTTCGGGTTACACCGGTGACGGGTTCAAAACCGTTCTGCCGGCGCAGGCCTCCGCAAAGCTGAGCTTCCGTCTGGTGGGAACCCAAGATCCGCTGGCGATCCGCGAGAGCTTTCGCACCATGGTCCGGGCCCAAATCCCTGCCGATTGCGAGGTAGACTTCATCGGTCATGGAGCGTCGCCTGCGAGCCGAATGCACACAAGTAAACCTGCCTTTGAAATCGCCCGTCAGCAACTGACCCAGGAATGGGGGCGCGAGGCGGCCTTTATCGGGGCGGGCGGTTCCATTCCCGTTGCGGGCATGTTCCAAACCGAGCTCGGCATGGATTCGCTCCTGATCGGATTTGGCAGAGATGACGACGCCATTCATTCGCCGAACGAGAAATACGACCTGGCATCTTTCCACAAAGGCATTCGCAGCTGGGCGCGGATCATGCACGCGCTGAACAGCTGAGATCGGCAAGGGGCATCGTCGCACCACGGTGCTGCACTTGCCCCTACGGCGTTTCCTGTGCTCCAAGAGGGATGGGCCGCTCTGATATGGCGGGCAAGGATTTGAACGCGGCATATTAAGATGAGCGACCTATGATGAGCGACGGCAAGGTCTTTATCAGCTACCGCCGGGGGATCGATAGCGACAGCGCTGGGAGGCTCCATGACCGGCTGGAATCAAAGCTTGGCCGCCACCGGTTGTTCTATGACGTTGACTCCATCCCGCCCGGCGTGGATTTCCATGAGTTTCTTAACGATCAAGTCGACCAATGCGCGGCCTTCCTATCCGTGATCGGCCAAGGCTGGTTGGCCGAGGCGGAACGGCTACACAAAAAAAATGACTTTGTCCGGATCGAACTTGAAGCCGCCCTGGCCCGTGAGCGTATCCTTGTGATCCCAGTGCTGATGCAGGGCGTCGAAATGCCCACGCGCGGCATCCTGCCAGAGTCGCTCCACCGACTGACCCGCCGCAACGCGGTGAAGGTCCCGTATGACCACTTCGCGCAGGTGGTGGATGGCAAGATCGCGCAGGCCCTGATCGGCCTGAAACGGGATGGCACCACGCCCGCACCTGCCTACACAGCGCCGATAGCCTCAGCTTTCAGCAACGGCAACTCGGTGATGGAGAACCTTAAAGATCAGAACACCGGGGTGCCGGAGGTACAAGAACAGAGGCCAACGCAAAGCGATGCACGCAGCTTTCGGCAAATCGCTCAGCTTCAACTGAAAGCAAGTCTCGTATTGAGCGTCGCCTTCTCCCCCGATGGGACCCTGCTGGCGGCCGGATGTTCAAACGGTACAATACAGATCTGGGACCCTGAAAACAGGCGGCACATCAGAACCTTAAGGGGGCATGCTGAGT
>JBCDGN010000064.1:0-21663 GCA_038751255.1 Pseudomonadota bacterium | reverse complement strand
CCACTTCTTTGACCATTTGTGCGCCCATGTTTTCGAACTTGTCTTCCAGCTCGATCTCTTTGGCAACGGATACACCGTCTTTGGTGATGCGCGGTGCGCCGAAGGATTTGTCGAGAACGACGTTGCGGCCTTTGGGGCCGAGGGTCACCTTCACCGCATCGGCGAGGGTGTTCACACCGGCCAGCATCTTATTGCGGGCATCGGTTTCGAATTTGACGTCTTTTGCAGCCATTTTATGGATGCTCCCTTAAGGTATCAGTCTTTTCGGAAAGGAATGATCTTGGCGGTGCTTCACGCAGCGGCCGCCGCGGCCTCATCAGTGATGATGCCCAAGATGTCGCTTTCCTTCATGATGATCAGCTCTTCGCCGTCGACGGACACTTCGGTGCCGGACCACTTACCGAAGAGGATCTTGTCGCCTTCGTTGACAGCCATTGCGATCAATTCGCCGCTGTCTTTGCGCGCGCCTTCGCCGCAAGCAACAACGATGCCCTCGGCAGGCTTTTCTTTCGCGCTGTCAGGGATGATCAGACCACCTGCGGTTTTTTCGTCGCTTTCAACACGGCGGACCAGAACGCGGTCATGGAGCGGTTTGAATGCCATCTCTCAGAGTCTCCTTGGCTCTGTTGCTTCTCCCGGTGTTGTCACTCACGTAATCTGAGTGCCAACACGGCGCAGATAGAGATGACTCACAGGAGTGTCAACGGATCGGGTTCTTTTTTGCACTGGCGTTTGAGTGGGTGCTGTCTTCCCAAGAGGCACCCCGCCGGGGACTGGCACACAATCGACATGTTCTCAAAGAATGATCAGCACTACGCTCTTCGGGAATTCTCATCTCAGCCATTGCCAACTGTGTTCGGGCAAAGCACCATCTCCGAAATATAACAGCTTGGGAAAGAGCGGATGGAAGCGATACTGTTTTTTCTGATCAAGTCTGCCGGTGGTGGTGTCGTCGGCTGGTACGTTAAAAAACTGCTTGAACGCGTCGATGCCGAGATCGCGGAAATGATCATCCAAAAACGACCTGTTTCTGAAATCAAAAAGAAAATTGAGGAGAAACAGGTCGGCGATCAGATCGAAGGTGTCTTTAAGGAAGCCGTAGACGACAGCGAATTGCTTCCGATCGGTGGTCTTGCCGCCAAACGACCAGCGGACAAGGTCGCCCTTCTGGCAACTCTGTGCCGCTTCGCTTGGGAGATGGCGGTTAAAGAGCGGATGGATATCATGCTCAAAGGATCTCCATTCGGTTCAGACTCGATTAGTGTGTTTCGCATGTATCGCTCTGTTGACGATCTCTCTCTGATCAACATGAACACTGATAACAATCGCCTAGGCGGCTGGGCTTTCGCAAAAATCGCTACTGGACAGGAACTATTCGTGATCCCTGGACTATCGAGTGTGAAGACGCAGGAACTTTTTGACCGATATCTCGACAAGGTTGCTGATGAGCGTGAACGCGGGCGCACTCAAATTGATCTGAAAAATTTCTTTAAAAGCGAGATCGATGGTTTCGAATACTTTGAGGTGTCAAATCTTGGAGCGAGAAGTCTTGTCTACGATATATACGGCAAGGTGCTTTCAGATCGGTTGGGAGATCTGAACGAAGGCCGCGAAGGCAACGGAGGTCTTCGCATCAAATACGAGGACTTTGTCGGTGGTTTGAGCACGATGGTCAGTGGCATACCCGCTATTCGCGAAATCGACTACCTTTCAGAGGCAGAAGCTCTGGAGCTGGAAAATCTTACCAAGGTTGTTGCGAAAGCCCTTACCTCATCGCTCGAAGTCTAGCCAGCGACGCGAAAAATTGACTTCGCACCGAGCGCTTCTCCGACCAATTCGTAAAAACGGGCTACGTCCCATTTTGAGGTATTGAGGTGCAGGGTTGCGGGTCAGCAGCGTCATCTTCGCGCGCGTCATTCTCGACTATGCATTGGACAGGTGGGGCTCTAGACTTGACGCGACAAAAGACGAAGAGCCCAGCCATGACCGATATCCCCCGGAAATTGAGCCATTTGCAAACGCCCACTTTGCTGGTGGATCCCGCCCGGCTGGACCGCAATGTCAAGCGATTGCGCGAGCGGGCGGCCAAGCTGAAGGTCAAGCTCCGACCGCATTTGAAAACGGGGAAATCGCTGGATGTCGCGCGGCAAGTCCTAGACGGCGGCGCAGGCCCCGCGACGGTTTCGACCTTGGCCGAAGCGGAGTATTTCGCCGCGGGCGGCGTAACAGATATCCTTTATGCCGTCGGGATCGCGCCGCAAAAGCTCGAACGCGTCGCAAAGCTCCGCGCTAAGGGATGCGACCTTGCTGTGTTGCTCGATTCAATGGACCAGGCCCAAGCGGTCGCTGACAAGTCCAAGGAAACCGGTGATCCCATCCCGGCTTTCATCGAGATCGACAGCGATGGGCATCGAAGTGGTTTGGCCCCCGACGACCCCGCGCTGATCGAGATTGCCCGCTGCCTGCATGAGGGCGGTGCCGAAATGCGCGGAGTTCTGGCCCATGCGGGGGAAAGCTACACGGTATCAGGTTCCGAAGCCCATGCGGAGTTCGCGGAGCTTGAGCGGTCGATGACCGTCAAGGCGGCCGATAACATTCGCGCCGCAGGGATCCCTTGCCCAGAAGTGAGCGTTGGCTCGACCCCAACGGCGCACGGCGCTCAATCTCTCGAGGGCGTCACCGAGCTCCGCGCAGGTGTCTATTCATTTTTTGATCTCTTCATGGCCGGCATCGGCGTTTGTACGCTTGATGACATCGCGATGACCGTTCTTGCCACCGTGATCGGACACCAAAAGGACAAAGGATGGATCATCGTTGATGCCGGGTGGATGGCAATGAGCCGCGATCGTGGAACCGCGGCACAAGAGATCGATCAGGGTTATGGGCTGGTCGCCGATGCGGGCGGCGAGATCTATCCTGACTTGATTATGTCGGGTGCGAACCAAGAGCACGGCATTCTGTCTATTCGTCCAGGCAGCACCGCGACGCTGCCTGATCTTGCCATTGGAACGCAGGTTCGTATCTTGCCAAATCATGCTTGCGCGACCGCAGCGCAATATTCTGGTTATAACGTGCTCAAACCTGGATCAACGGAGCTCTCTGCCTTCTGGCCGCGCATGAACGGGTGGTAGCCGACCTCTAGGTCGTCATGAGCCCTTTCGTCAGGCGGCGCGCTTCTGCGGTGAGTTGTTTCACGTCCCGGGTCAAAAGCTGACCGTCTCGGACGACCTGACGTCCTTCAACGAAGAGATCACGCACCCAACGGGGACCACAAAGCAAAACTGCCGCTACCGGGTCCCAGGCGCCTGCGGCTTCGATATCCGAGAGGTCCCAAATCGCGATATCGGCGCGCTTTCCGATCTCGAGACTGCCCAAATCGTCCTGACGCCCCAAAGCCGCGGCCCCGCCCCGCGTGGCAATCTCGAGCATTTCGCGGGCAGACATCGCATCAGCGCCAGAGGCGACGCGCTGTAGTAACATCCCGATTTGCGCCTCGGCGATCAGATTGCCCGCATCGTTAGACGCAGACCCATCGACCCCAAGTCCGACGCGGACGCCAGCATCCCGCATGGCACGCACCGGGGCGATCCCAGAGCCAAGACGGCAATTTGAGCAAGGGCAATGGGCCACCCCCGTCCCGCTGCGTGCAAAAAGCTCGATCTCTTCTTGGTCGAGTTTCACGCAATGGGCGTGCCAAACGTCATCTCCGGTCCAGCCCAAGTCTTCGGCGTATTGACCGGGGCGGCAGCTGAATTGCGTTTCCGAATAGGCGATGTCCTCGTCGTTTTCCGCCAGATGGGTGTGCAGCCTGACAGATTTGTCCCGCGCGAGCAGAGCCGCGTCGCGCATCAGGTCTCGGCTGACGGAAAAGGGCGAACAGGGGGCGATCCCGATTTGGATCATCGCGCCAGGACCCGCATCGTGATGGGCGTCGATCACGCGAATGCAGTCTTCTAGTATAGCCGCCTCCGGTTCCACCAGCGTGTCGGGCGGCAGCCCGCCGAGGCTTTCGCCGATGCTCATGGAGCCTCGCGTCGCCAAAAGTCGGACGCCAATCTCGCCTGCGGCATCGATTGTGTCGTCCAGCCTTGAACCATTTGGAAAGAGATAGAGATGATCAGAGGTCAAAGAACAGCCAGAAAGGGCCAGCTCTGCCAAACCAACCTCGGCAGAGACCCGCATCTCTTCCGGGCCATAACACGCCCATATTGGGTAAAGCGTGCGCAACCAGCCAAAGAGCAGCGCATCTTGGCCGCCTGGCACGGCGCGGGTCAAGGTTTGGTAAAGATGGTTATGGGTGTTGATCAGACCAGGCGTCACGACACAACCAGACGCCTCAACAGTCTCAGCATCCGGGGCAGTGAGATTGTGGCCGATGGCAGCGATCTCACCATCACGAAGATGAATATCCGCGCCGGCGAGTTCGCGCCGGTCATCGTCCATTGTGACGACGCAGTCTGCCCGGCGGATCAGCCATTCTGCCATGTCATCGTCCCTGAAGTTGGGCCATAGCAGCCTCATGGATTTCGGGGGTTGCCGCGGCCAACGCGGTGCCACCACGATGGGCCGGCCCGCCTTCCCAATCGGTTACGATACCACCTGCAGCCTCGATGACGGCGATCGGACTGAGAATGTCATAGGCGTTGAGCCCTGCTTCGATCACCAAATCAATCTGACCGAGGGCCAAAAGACCGTAAGCGTAGCAATCCATCCCGTAGCGGGTCAGTTTCACCTGCGAAGAGACACGCTCAAAAGCGGCACGCTGCGCAGGCGTGCCGATTTCGGGAAACGTTGAAAACAAAATCGCTTGATCGAGAGGGCGCGTGGAGCGGCATCGCAAAGGCGTCTCTCCCCTCGGGCCGCTTAACGTCGCGACCCCAAAGCCGCCGACAAAACGCTCTCCGATATGTGGTTGATCAATGATCCCAAAGAGCGGCCCACTGGTATCGCAAAAGGCGATCAGCACCCCCCAGGTGGGCGCACCCGCGAGGAAGGCTCGTGTGCCATCAATCGGATCGAGCACCCAGGTGTAGCCAGATCGCGACGCTTTCGCGCCAAACTCTTCACCCAAGAACCCGTCCTCGGGACGAGCGTTTTCAACAATCTCGCGCAACGCGCGTTCGCAGGCACGGTCCCCTTCGGTCACCGGATCGAACCCGTCGCCAACCTTGTTGTCGGCAGTCAATGCAGCGTCTCGGAAATATCTCAGCGTCACGGTGCGCGCGACATCTGCCATCTGATGTGAGATCGCGATGACTTGTTCAGCCAGTTCCGCACTGGCGCGGCTGTTGAGAAAGAACTGTGACATAAAACGGGTGTTAGGCGCCTAGATAGCGCCTGTCACCTGCGATGATTAAGCTGCGTCGCTGAGAACCCGTGCAAGCTCAAACAGGCGGCGGCGCTGGTTCTCAGGGATCGCGTAATAGGAACGAACCAGTTCCAGTGCCTCGCGATCAGACATCAGATCGCCCGGAGATGGCTGATCGTTTTCCTGGCTGCTTTGTTTCTGGTCGAGGCCATCGAAAAAGTAGCTTACCGGCACATCTAGGGAATCGGCGATGTCCCAAAGACGAGACGCGCTCACCCGGTTCATACCGGTTTCGTATTTCTGGATCTGCTGAAACTTAATACCCACTTTGTCGGCAAGCTGCTGTTGAGTCATCCCGACCATCCATCTGCGATGGCGGACTTTCTTACCCACATGGATGTCGACCGGGTGTTTCGTCATCTAACTTTACCTTATCCTAGGGTTGAGTTCAGCACTCTTCCAACTGACTCCATCCTGCATACGATACCTCACTACAGTCACATCACTCTCAACTTAACATCTTATAGGAACTAGGTAAATTTCTCGACTTCGCAGACCAAGCAAGAAACCCCAGCGCATATTCCGCATCTGCACAATATCCTATAGGGTGAGTTGAAACATGTGTAACTGTCGTCATCCTAACACGTGCCAAGTGCTTTGCATATGACATTTCAGTGCTTCTCACGGCGGGAAAGCGTTTCGATAACGTGCTCGTTCGGTGCAAAAGACATATGGAACACGCTATGCAGTCCTTTCGGCTAACCTCATTCGAATCACCCCCTGCTCTCTCAGAGTCTTCGTGTCCAAAGGCAGGTCCAGGCGATATTCTTGTGAAAATTGGGGCCTGCGGGCTGAATTTTGCCGACATCTTAATGTGCCAAGGTCGCTATCAAGAGATGCCAGAGCTTCCATTTACACTTGGGATGGAACTGGCCGGAACGGTGGTAGAGATCGGAGAAGGCGTCAGCGGATTTTCGCCTGGAGACCGCGTCGCAGCTTATGCGGGCCACGGGGGGTTGGCAGAGTATGCCGTTATTCCCCACGCCCGCTGCTTGCACCTTCCCGAGGCTATGAGCCTGGAAGAGGCGGCCGGATTTCAGGTCGCCTATGGCAGTTCTCATCTGGCGCTTTTCCACCGCGCGAAGCTTCAAGCCGGCGAAATGGTTCTGGTCTTGGGCGCCGCTGGCGGCGTCGGGCTCACCGCTGTTGAGATTGCAAAGGCCTGCGGTGCGACGGTCATCGCCTGTGCGCGCGGGGACGCAAAGCTCGCGATTGCTGCAAAGGCGGGCGCCGATCACCTCATCGATAGTGACGCCGCATCAGATGATCTCAAGGCGCAGTTCAAAAGCTTTGGCGGCATAAATGTGGTCTATGATGCCATCGGGGAGCCGCTTTTCACCCCAGCGCTGCGCGCCTGTGCACCAGAGGCGCGCTATCTTGTGATAGGCTTTGCCGCAGGGCAGGTGCCACAAATCCCAGCCAACATCCTGTTGGTGAAGAATATTGATGTGATTGGCTTTTGGTGGGGGGGCTATCTCAAATTCGCTCCAAAGGTGTTGGTCGACAGCCTTCAAACACTGCTGGACTGGTACAGCGATGGGCGCATCAAGCCCCATATCAGCCATGTGCTGCCATTGTCTCAAAGCGCCGAGGCGCTAGAGCTGCTTCGCAGCCGAAAATCGACCGGCAAAGTTGTCGTCACGCCCGAAGCAAGCCCGACGAGCATCTCCTTCACACCGCCACTTGGATCGGGTGATGCGCTGTACCCGACCGATAGGCAGTCCGGATCAAATCGGCCATCTCTTGCACGCCGGGCGCAGAATAGACAGCGGTCAACGGGTCCTTTTGATAGAGATTGATTGAGACATCACCAATCTCTGGCAGCGTGCCGCCGTGATCAATTTGTTCCCAATACTCCGATTTTTCTCCTCCAAGATCGAGATGAACCGCCAAATCAGCACTGACAATCGCGGTCACAGAGCGTGATTTCTCTGATTCGATGACCATGTCCCAGGGAATTTGCGCCTCTTCTAGCGCATTGGTGGCGAGAGGGCGAAACACACAATTTGTCTCAAACGCCAACCGCAAAGGCCGCCGCCGCCAAGCATTGCCATTAACCGCGCCGACCCAAGTCAGCGGCAAGGACACAAGCGTCTCGGCCCCGTCCACCGCATCGCGTTCGGTGGTGAGGATCACATCGCATTCCCCGCTCTCAAAGCGGTTTTTCAAATCAACCGTATAGGTCGAGACCAACCGTACATTCACCCGTGGAAATTGCACGGCGAACTGTTTCAAGACATTGGGAATATGTGGAAAAACAATATCATGTGGCACCCCAAGCACCAATTCGCCCTCAAATGTGGGGGCGGTGATCCGGCTTACAGCCTCATCGTTCAGTGCCAGCATGCGTCGTGCATAGCCAAGCAACTGCTCTCCTGAGGGGGTGAGCTGAACTTGCCGACCGCGACGCTCCAAAAGCTCGGTGTCGAGCATCTGCTCCACACGTTTCATCTGCATCGACACCGCCGATTGGGTGAGGTTCAAAACATTCGCCGCTCTGGTCACCCCGCCGGTATCGGCAATGGCCACCAGTGCTCTCAGCGCAGTCAGGTCAAGCGTTCTCATCACATTTCCTGATGTATAAGTTCAAAAACATTCGTTTTTAAAATCTATCCCAAGCTGTCAGATGTATCAAGCATCGTGATGCAAACCAGGACTTTCATCACAGACACGAAAGGGAATGCTATGTTTGTTGAAGTCATCGCAAGAACACTGTCCCCACGGCCTGCGGCGTCAAAATCAGGCTACCGCACCCCGAGCGTGGCTCGGTTGTGGGATTACTTGGGCCTTTGGCACCAGCGCAAAGATCTTGCCAATTTGGATGCCCATCTTTTGAAAGATATCGGCATCAGCCCCGAGGCTGCCAAGACCGAAGCGTCTCGCCCGATCTGGGATGTGCCGACCCATTGGCAGAAATAGGTACGGTTTCGCACAAACCGAAGCCAGTTAAACTTGAAATAGTCGCCGAGCTTGACGATATCTATTATTGAAGTTGGGGCCCCACGGGGCCCCGCTGCAATTGTTATTTATCTGGAGGCAACCACATGGCCGAAAATCAGACGATCCGTGCCGGCGCCGGCGTCCGGACCGCACAGATCGACGAGGGGCTTCGCGCCCACATGACCCAAGTCTACAGCACCATGTCGATTGGCATGCTGATCACAGCGGCCACGTCATGGGCGATCTCGGGCCTGGCAATGACCACTGACCCGTCAACAGGCGCGCAAGCGCTGACAGGTCTTGGTCAAGCGATCTATGCGTCCCCGCTAAAATGGGTGATCATGCTCGCACCTTTGGCCTTTGTGTTCGGGTTCTCCGCTGGCATCAACCGGATGTCCGCAGCAACCGCGCAGACTGTGTTCTACGCCTTTGCCGCAGTGATGGGTCTTTCGCTCAGCTCGATCTTCCTCGTCTTCACTGGAACATCGATCGTGACCACCTTCTTGGTCACCGCAATCGCCTTCGCGTCGCTTAGCCTTTACGGCTACACCACCAAAAAAGATCTCTCCGCGATGGGGACGTTCTTAATGATGGGTGTGATCGGCCTCGTCGTGGCGATGTTGATCAACCTGTTCGTGGCAAGCTCGGCACTCCAATTTGCCATTTCTGTGATCGGCGTTCTGATCTTTGCGGGTCTCACCGCGTATGACACGCAGAACATCAAGAACACCTACATCCAGATGGCCCATTCCGGCGATCAGGAGTGGCTTGGTAAGGCCGCCATCATGGGCGCTCTGAGCCTCTACCTCGACTTCATCAACATGTTCATGTTCTTGCTGCAGTTCCTGGGCAACCGCGAATAACCGCAAAGAACACTGTTCAACGGAAACCCCGCCGAAGATGTCTTCGGCGGGGTTTTTCTTTGCTCGAAGCCTTGGAAAGGCGGGGCCGATAAGCAATTGAAGTGGGACAGTGCTCTGCCGCCTAGGTGCACCGCCGAGTTTTGGGTTCCGACTTTCGCCTCAGGCAAGCAAGGCTGACGCCTCTACTGCCGGGTCACATGGCGTCTTTTTTATTCGGATTGCGGAGAATAGAGTGATGCGTCCGCCCAAGCTCCAGACGCCTCTCATCCAGCTGACAATGACGCAGTTCAAAGGGCTGCTCTCGCAAGCTTGGCGAGCAGTTTATCGAAGTCTTTGGACCAGGGTATCGGCAAATCGACCGCTCAGGCGGCCTTATTGTTCCGCTGATCAACCTTTGCGTTACCCTGCAAGCCCGGGCAGTCGATGCGCCTCACTCAACGCTGACGCGCGGGGCGCGTAGGGCACCGAGCCCCGCCACGGCGCTCGCCAAGAGCAGGATGCCTGCCGGTAGCGGAACGATGGCAGGTCCCAGTGCAGCGTCATAGACAATCACTTGATAATAAATAGAAACACCGGCAGTAGTGTAGTCGTCAAAGATCAAGACACCCTTATTCGTGTTAACCGGTGGGCTGTCGCCCCATTGAATTAGTCTGTCGTTTTGACCTGACGCTGTAATACTGGAGAGCATGTCCCAATTGGCGAACTCAGAACCGGACGGGCCTTCGTACAAGTCACGCAAGTAGGTCCCGTTCTGCACAAAACCAAATGCTGTCAGAGAGTTTGACCCGTCGTTTACGACTGCGTCGCCCGTTCCATACTCCGGGACAAATTCCCATTCTCGAATCTTTTTGCCGTCTGAAAGGACCACTTGAATTGAAGCGCTGGTATGTGGAATAAAATACGCCCCCGGGATCGCGAACTCAAACTGGGTAGAGCGATCATCGGTATTCCCCGAGGCGACGATTGTCACCTGCGAGGCCGTGAACGGCTCACCATCGATTGTTCCGCTGAAAGGTTCGTCCGGGAACGGTGGTACAAAAACGCGCTCGAACGAGATCTCCTCCGCCGCCGCGACCTTCGGCGCCATCATCATCGGCGCGAAGATCAGCATGACAAAGATCAGGGACCGGCGCGCCGCATTAAGGCTCTGGGGAATTGCAGTTTTCATGAACGGAACTCTCAACTTGGAACGGAGTATCTGACTTTAGGCTTCTTCTACCACAAAACTTAGGAATTCTCGCGCTGATTACTCGTCTCTCCCACGCCTGCGCCCCAGAAAAGTCTGGTCAGCGCCGTTGGTGAGGAACTTCTTGCAATCTGGCAACAATCAACGCGTGATATCGGTCGTACTTCCCTTTTTTCCAGCGAGACTGCCAGCATGTCTCCACAAATGCCTGAAATTGAGGACAGCGTCGCAAAGTCGTAAAAGCGGTCATAGAGAGAAGCGCACTCCACCAATTGGCAGGGGTTTTATTCAGCATCGCGCCGAAAGTTGCCGCCAAAGATACAAGCTTATCCTAGGAAACTGGCATGTGCGTCGGATGAGATAAGCAGAGATCAACGCAAGACTGATCTTAGGATCGAATACGTATCGACGCGCGATCAAACACTCCCAAGGGCCACATAACAATCTGATATAAATCACTAAAACTCACATCATACGAAAAATAGCCCTTCACTTCAAAAAAAATCAAAAAAAACATCCCAGCATGTCGGTTTCATGTCTGCCCGTTCGTCTGGAGGGTACAGAGGCCATGAGGTCTCTGCTAGAAACAGGATAAAGGAGACCCCTTATGCAATTCATCTGCCTGATCTATTCCGACCCCGCCGTAGAGCCGAAGCCCGGCACAGCCGAGATGGGCGCCTATATGCAAGCCTATGGTGAGTTTAGCAAACTCGTTCAAGACGACGGGAAATTCGTCGGTGGCGAGGCGCTGCAAGATGTGGAGACTGCCAGCACCGTCTCCGTCCGCGATGGCAAAGTTGAAACCATGGACGGCCCGTTTGCCGAAACCAAGGAAACGCTCGGCGGATTCTACATCCTCGATTGCAGCGACCTTGATGAGGCGCTCAGCTATGCCGCGAAAATTCCCACTGCGGCCCATGGCCGGGTCGAAGTTCGGCCGATCATGGTTTTTGAGCGCGACTGATCAGAGAAGCTCAACGCCCTGGCACGGCCCCCATGACTTTGGCCGTCGCCAAGGTGCTGACGGAGACTTATGATGGATCCTATCTTCACTCTTCCCCCGCAACTCCTCCCCTATATGCCAACGCTGATTGCGCTTGCTCTGCTGTGCCTAATGGTCCTGGCTCAAGGGTTCTTGGCTGGAATTTTTGGGCTCGGCAGCGGCGAGGAAACCGCCGGCATGCCGCTGCGAGGTGATCATTCGCGTTTCAGTTTCCGGGTTCTGCGCACCTATGGAAACTCCACAGAAAATTTCCCTGTGATCGTGGCCACCGCGGCGCTTGCTGTTGTGGCCGGGGTCAGTCCAGCGCTGGTCAACTGGTTGGTTTGGCTCTATGTCGCTGTCCGCATCGCCTTTTGGGCAATATACTACGGCGGGATCGGCCAGGCCAACGCGGGCCCTCGGACGATCGTCTATGCTTTGGGGCAGTTCCTGAATATCGGGCTCGCCGTGGCAGTTTTACTTGCCCTGGTCCTATGACGGACCCCGCCCAGTGACGTCTCGTTTTCTCAGAACCTAGGTGCCGCCCCCTCTCTCTCTTGACCGCGCCATTGAGCGGGTCCTTCGCGAAGAATGGGGGCGCATCCTTGCCGCGCTGGTCAAGTCGCTCGGCGATTTCCAACTGGCGGAAGACTGCCTGCAAGAGGCGATCCTGTCTGCCATGGCGCATTGGCAGCGCAACGGGCTGCCGAAATCGCCTGCCGCTTGGCTGATCACAACCGCCCGCCGCAAAGCCATTGACCGGCTCCGGCGTGACAAGCGCTTTGCGGAAAAGCAGTCCGAGATCGCTTATCTGATGGAACTCGACGCTCAGCGGGAGTCCTTGGACGAAGATGAGTTGATCCCCGACAAACGGCTCGAGATGATTTTCACATGCTGCCATCCCGCTTTGGAGCCGAAGACCCAGGTCGCGTTGACCCTTCGAACGCTAGGCGGGCTCTCAACCGAAGAGATCGCCAAAGCTTTTCTCGACTCGCCCGAGGCGATGCAGCAACGGCTGACCCGGGCGAAGAAAAAGATCGCCAAAGCGGGCATTCCCTATGTGGTCCCAGAAAAGGACGCCCTGCCCGACCGGCGTGATACGGTTCTGGGCACGATCTATTTAATCTTCAACGAAGGCTATGCCGCGGCCAAAGGCGTTCACTTGCTGCGCAGCGATCTCGCGGATGAAGCGATCCGACTGGGTCGCATACTTCACCTCCTCATGCCGCAAGAAACCGAGGTCGCGGGGCTCTTAGCTCTGATGCTTTTGAGTGATGCAAGACGTGGCGCCCGCGCCGATCCCGAAGGTGCTTTGATCCCGTTGGATCAGCAAGATCGGGGGCGCTGGAACCGGTTGAAAATAGACGAGGGCATAAGCCTTCTGAAGCAGATCCTGCCACAAAATCAGTTGGGCCCGTTTCAACTTCAGGCCGCGATCAGTGCGGTCCATGCAGAAAGTCCAAGCTGGGCCGAAACCGATTGGCAGGAAATCTTGGCGCTTTACCGGCTTTTGTACGAGCACCAGCCCACAAAAGTGGTTGCGCTCAACATGGCCGTGGCGATTTCCTATGCGCGATGTCCAGAGGCCGCACTGGCGGCGCTTCAAGATCTCCGCGATGCGGGTGGCCTCGAGCGATACCAACCTTTTCACGCCGCGCGCGCGGATGTTTTGGAACGCGCGGGTCGACACACTGAGGCGTCAGAAGCCTATAGCTTGGCTATTGAATTGTCCCGCAACGCCCGCGAGAAGCAATTCCTGGAAGGAAAAAGAGCGCGTCTTCTCTACTAGCCATAAATCTCAGGACCTTTGCGGGATGGATCGCGCGGGATTGCCGACCACAGTCGCGCCGTTTGGCACATCGCGCGTGACAACGGCACCTGCGCCGATGATCGCGTCATCTCCGACCGTCACCCCTGGCAATATCAGCGCCGCAGCACCGATCCAGACATTCGAGCCGATGCTGACCGGGCGTCCGAATTCCAAGCCCTTTCGGCGCGCTTCCGGATCGCGCGGATGGTCGGCGGCCAGGATTTGCACCCCAGGGCCGATATCCACCTTGGTGCCTATGGTCACGCGCGTAACATCCAGGATCACGCAGTTGTAGTTCATGAACACCTCTTCGCCCACAAAGATGTTATAGCCATAATCACAATGAAAAGGGGGACGGATCCCAACGCCATCGCCTACCGCCCCAAACTGCTCACGCAGCATTTCTGCCCTGACGTCTGAGCCGCTCGCGAGGGCTGCGTTGTAGCGCGCCATCCAGGCTGCCGCATGCGCTCTATCGGCCCGAAGCTCTGTGTCGCCAGGGCGATAATACTCGCCCGCACACATCTTTTCTTTTTCGCTTTTCATCAGCGCATCTCCTTCAGCTCATGCGTCGGATCATCCTAACGGCAGGAAAAACGATCCCAGGCCGCAGTGCTATGGCGATCTCGCCTGAGCGCTCGTAGCCCATCGCGGTGTAGAAGGGCTCCGCTGTGATCGTGGCATCGCAATTCATCAGCTTTACGCCCTGAGCGACCGCTTGCTCGTGAGACACCTCAAGGATTGCCCGTGCGATGCCTCGGCGCAAATGTCGATCATCGGTCACTAAATGCCTGACATTCCCAATGTCACTGGCACGGCTGCGCGGTGTCCAACCGCCTGCGCCAAGGATCGCCCCATCCGCGGCCTCAGCCACAAAATAACTGCCACAGGTGATCAGTCTTGGCTGCGCTCGGCTGATCAGCGGCAAAGCGGTGACCAAGACAGATGGGCGATAGTCCGGCTTCAGCAGACGCGGATAGGCCCGGGCGAGGAGCGCATCGACCGCCGAGATATCAGCAGCGCTGGCCAATCTGACTGCGAAGTCGCGCATCCTGCCTCCTCGCTGCGGCACGGGCTTCTGGACTACCAAACCCAATCCGTAAAACTGACAAAGCACCTTTCCAGCCGGATACGGCAGACGAAATACCCGCTTTTCATGCGGTAACGATTTGTTGGTTTGTCACATATGGGGATCACCCCCGAGGGTCCAACTTGCTCCCCCGTGCAACAAAAAAAGACCGCGCTACCGCGCGGCCTGCACCCCAGCAAAATAAGTCAAGATTACTTGATCTTGCCTTCCTTGTATTCGACATGCTTGCGGGCGACGGGGTCGTATTTCTTAACCACCATTTTCTCGGTCATGGTGCGGGCGTTTTTCTTGGTCACGTAGAAATGGCCAGTACCCGCTGTCGAGTTCAGGCGGATTTTGATCGTGGTTGGCTTCGCCATGGGTCGCTCCTGCGCAAGACGGATGGCCCGCCCGCGAAAATCTGTGAAGCTGGCCTTTTACGGATGCCGCTGTTGCTGTCAAGGGATTCTCTGGGCTCGCAATCAAAGGGATACGCCTTTTCCAGCCAAAAACACTCTCATTTTGGCTGAAACGAGCGGCTGAGATCTTGCGACCTTTCAGTGGCTCTTTGAACAGGCTAAGACCTACGTGACGCACGTCTTGAAAGGGAATGGGTTTGGCTCGCGCGCTTTGGTCCGTCGGCAGTGGTGACTATGCGATCCTAGACGAGACTTTGGCAGTTCCCAATGCCGAGCAAGCAACGATTGAGGCGCGCTATTCCGGCGTCAGTCGCGGCACGGAGGGGCTGGTGCTGCGCGGTGACGTACCCGCAGCGCTGTACGAAACCATGCGCTGTCCAGCGCAAGAAGGTGATTTTCCGTTCCCAATAAAATATGGCTATGCGTTGGTCGGTGTTGTGCAAAACGGCGCGCTCAGGGGGGAAACGGTCTTTGCTTTGCATCCGCATCAAGACGAACTCATCCTCCCGATCAAAAGCCTTGTTCCACTGCCAGAAGCTCTTCCTGCCCGGCGTGCTGTGCTTGGAGCCAACATGGAAACCGCACTCAATGTGACTTGGGACAGTGGGGCCGCACCGGGGGATCGTATCCTGATCGTCGGCGCCGGGGTTGTGGGTCTGCTCACAGGGCGCCTTGCAACAGCAATCCCAGGCACAGAGGTGACGATCTGCGACATCAATCCTAATCGCCGCGACATCGCGGAGCTATTTGGGTCCGCCTTCATCTCCTCCGAGGTGCCGCGCCGACACTTTGACATCGCCATCCATGCCAGCGGCACCGAGGGCGGTTTGCAAACCGCGATAGAGGCGGTCGGTCTCGAAGGCACGGTGATTGAGGCCAGTTGGTTTGGACATGCAGAGATCGGTTTGCCCTTGGGGGGCTGGTTTCATCCCGGGCGGCTCACGCTGAAATCGAGCCAAGTGGGCCAGATCCCACCCTCACGCGCCCCGCGCTGGAACCATCGTCGCCGTTTGCAAAAAGCGTTGGAGCTGTTGCGGGACATGCCAGAGACCGAGATTCTGCTCAGCCACGAGCTTGCCTTTGAAGAGGCGCCGGACTTGCTTCCTGCCCTTCTTGCCCCAGGCAGCGACGCCCTATGTCCAGTTTTGAAGTACAACACGTGAGGAACAAGCGATGTATTCCGTTGAAGTTCGCGACCATGTCATGATCGCCCATTCCTTGCCCGGAAAGGCCTTCGGTCCTGCCCAAGGGCTCCATGGGGCCACTTTCGTGGTCGATGTCGCATTCTTTCGGACAGAACTGACGGAAAACGACATTGTTGTTGACATTGGCCTGGCCTCAAAGGCTTTGGCGCGGACGCTTGAGCCGCTAAACTATCGCAATCTCGACGATCTGGACATCTTCGATGGGCGGCGCAGCACAACCGAGGTCCTATCGCAATACATCCACGCGACGCTTGCTGCCGATATCCGCGCGGGCGAACTCGGCGAGGATGCTCATCACATTGAAAAACTTCGTGTAACGCTCCACGAAAGCCATGTTGCCCGTGCATGGTACGAAGCCCCTATCAGCGGCTGAGCACAATGAGCGGGTTCGATCCCGAGTGGCTTGCCCTTCGCGAACCCGCCGATAGACGGGCGCGCGATACGGCACTGCTCACTGCAGCGGGACGCGATCTCGCCGGACACTCGGTGCCTTTGGTGTGCGATCTTGGTGCCGGAACCGGTGCGGGCATGCGTGCCTTCGCCCCGTTTTTTCCAGACGACACCCGGTGGCTTTTGGTCGACGGTGATCAAATCTGCTTGGACATTGCCGCAGGAGAAGCTGGATTCGCGCTGACAACAAAATTGGTCGATCTCAGTCAGGATCTGCGCCCATGGACCGCTGAGACCCGGCTGGTGACCACGACCGCGCTTCTTGATCTCGCAAGCGCCTCTTGGATCGCAGGATTGGTGTCCTTGCTTGCGGAGGCCTCTTTACCCTTCCTGGCCTGCTTGAGCTTTGATGGGCGCATGCAATTTTCGCCCGCCCACCCGCTTGATAACGCAATCGCTGAGGGTTTCGCAGCGCATCAACAGACCGACAAAGGTCTGGGCGGCCCCGCAACCGGGCCGGAGGCGGCATCGGTGCTGATCGCAGCGCTGGAACAACATGGCTACCACGTGGATCATGGCGACAGTGCTTGGGCACTTCAGGCCGCAGATGACGGTCCTCTGATCAAGGCATTGGTCGCAGGAATTGCTCACGCCGCGGCTGACAGTGGTGGTGTTGATCCGGTGCGGGCCAATGCGTGGTTGGAACAGCGGCTGAGCACATTAGACGCGGTGTTGATCGGCCATCTTGATGTCTATGCCGTGCCGCCAAAGGCTGCCTAAAAATCGCAGGTCACCAGAACGTCGCCATCAGAAAACACATGAGTGTTGCCGCTTGGACGCGGCGCAGCGCTAAGCTGTTCGATCGGCGGGAGCGATATGCCAATGGGGCCACAGCCGATGATGATCCGACCGTAGAGCAGATGAAGGCTATCGATCATCTGCGCTGCCAAAAACCGTTTCAGCGTATCCGCGCCGCCTTCCACAAGAACTCTGGTCAACCCCAATTCCGCCAAGTCTTGAACGATCCGGGCAATCGGGATGTCGCCCTTTGCGATCTCCAAACGCTCCACATGCGCAGGCAGTCCCTCTGTCCCACCAAAGACGATACAGCGGCTGCCATCATCGGCCCAGACCTGCGCCGCGGGCCCAACAGTGCCATTGGGATCAATAACGACGCGCGCCGGGGACGACCCTTCGCAAAGCCGAACACTCAACCGCGGGTCATCGATCCGGGCGGTTCCAGCGCCGACGAGCACGGCGTCGACCAAGGCGCGCAGACGATGTAGATGGGTCAGCGCTGCACGCCCGTTGATGTACCTGGAATCACCCGTTGCCGTGGCAATCCTGCCATCGAGCGATAGACCAAGTTGTGCAACCACAAACGCCTCATCCGTTTGCCGCGCTTCAAGGATCCGCGCAAAAGAGCCATACTGCTCTTGGGGCGCGTCAAAACCCTCTCCCCGATCGATGATCTGTCTCCAAGCCTCGTCGTTCATCTTATCGCTTTCAAACCGCCCCACCGCCGCTGTATATGTATCAACTGTGCAAATCGCCAACATCGGAGTCAAAAAACTCTGTTGTGACCGAGATTTAGGGCGACAATCTGCACATACCGGCGCATCGCTGATCGCATGATTAATTCGGCAATCGTCCAAGCGCTGTTGGGAAATCATGGCCCGATAACACTCCGATCGACCAGAGATTGACGCGTCAAAGCAATGGCCATCACAACTGCGTTGGTGGTCGCTCTCGCGTCGCAATGGTCTTTTAAAGAACAGCTCTGCGCCTACATGGTATGATAGCTAGGCCGATGCTACCGCTTTGAGATACGTCCTTTAGGAGACACCTCTATGACGAATGATTCACAGGGCAACCGCCGTCTTTTTCTAAGATCCGCAGGGGCTCTGGTCGCCACCAGTGCCGCCGGTATGATCCTTCCCGCGCAAGCCCAAGGGGTCGCCCCGACCCGGTCGATGCGCGGCGGATCGAACAATTATCGCCCTGGCGCGGCTATCGTTGATCGTATTGGCGGAGGGGGTTTTTGGATGACCGGCACAGTGCGCCGTGCGGGAAGCGGCGAACCCTTAGCGGGTCAGCGTATTCAGATCTGGGCCCACACCACCGAAGGCCATGAGCGCGATCCACAAAGCCACGGCGCCACGCTTACAGATGCGGATGGAGAGTACCGGCTGGAAATGCCCCAAATCGTACCCGCCTTTGGCCAGCCCCATGGGCATCTGGCGTATGACAGCGGCGATTTTAAGACGGTTTTTCTCCGCCCGGTAATGAAACGCGCCAGCGACACAACATTGAGCGCGCATTTCGTTCTCGAACCGGCTTAAGCGCGCGACGGAGCCTACGGTTTTGACCCGCGCGCGTACGCTTCTGGTTTGGGGCGCTCTCGCAGTTGTGGTCTGCCTGCCTATCCTGATCGCGGCCCAAAGCCCGCTTCTTGCGTGGCGAGATCCGGTCTATATCATCGCAGGCTTTGCTGGGATCGTGGCCATGGCGATCCTTCTGCTACAACCCCTGTTGGCGGGCGCTGAATTGCCTGGGTTACGGCCCCGCCAGTCGCGCGCTGTTCACCGCGTCGCCGGAGCGGTTTTGGTGATTTTGGTGGCGCTGCATGTGGGCGCGTTGTGGGTCACAAGCCCGCCCGATGTGGTCGATGCGCTCCTTTTTACATCGCCCACCCCATTCTCGGCCTGGGGGGTGATTGCCATGTGGGCGGTCTTTCTATCGGCGGGTTTGGCAATTTTCCGACATTTGGGACGACTTGCGCCCCTCACCTGGCGTTGGAGCCATCGCGCACTCGCCGCTGTGATCGTGGTGGGCAGCGTTGTTCATGCTTTATTGATCGAAGGCACGATGGGTGAGGTATCTAAATGGGCACTCTGTGCCCTCGTGGTGCTGGCAGCTTTGCGCGTTTTGCCTGCACCTTGGTTGGCGCGGATACAAAGACGTATGAGGGCCAAGGGCTAAGCTCCTTCCGCTACCTCAGACATAGCGCCAAGCTCGCTGCGCCAAACTAAGCTTCGAGCGCTCACAGGGCATCTAACACACTAGGATCATGCCACTTTGCAGAATCCCGTAACACCGCAACGGGACCGGGCTCTGATCCACGGCGATCAGTGACCGTCACAATGGCTTTGCGACAGTGACGCAACGCGGCGCTAAGGGCGTCACTAGACGATCCCGCTGGCCCCGGCGGCGACCGCTGGGCGTTCGGCTGCGACTTTTTTGCGGTATCCCGACCGACGGTAGGTCGCAACCGGTTCAATCGCACCACCGTTTTCCAACCGTGCCATGGCAAGGATCGGCTCCACATCTGTACGAAAGGCAGCCTTGAGTGTTTCCGACGCCATCAGCGGGTCATTGTCTTCCTGAAACCCTTCCAAAGCCGCGCGGTCCACCAGCAAAGCCTGAGCATAGGCGCGTTGAATTTCCATCGCTGATACCATCAGGCTTTCGACCGGGTCGGTGACATTGTGGCTTTGGTCGATCATATGCTCCAACTCTAGGCCAGGCGTCGCCTCCGTATCCGCCAATTCGTTGAAGACCAAAAACAGACGATAGGGATCGATGCTGCCGGAATCTAGATCATCATCACCATACTTGCTGTCGTTGAAATGAAAGCCTCCGAGCTTTCCGAAGTGGATCAGCCTCGCCACGATCATCTCAATATTCACAGTCGGGGCATGGTGCCCCAGATCGACCAAGCAATAGGCCTTTTCGCCGAGCTCAGTCGCGATGAGATAGTTCGTTCCCCAATCCTGGACCACGGTGGAGTAAAAGGCGGGCTCGTAGATCTTGTGCTCCGAGTAGATCCGCCAGGTCGCAGGCAGCGCTGCGTAGATGCGTTTCATCGAGTCCAGATAGCGCTCGAACTGGCGCGTCATATGCACTTGACCAGGAAAGTTCGAGCCGTCCCCGACCCATACCGTGAGAGAGTTGGACCCCAAGCTCTGGCCGATCTCAATGCATTCGAGGTTGTGCTCAACGGCCTGCGCCCGCGTCGCGGCATCTGTGTGCGAGAGAGAGCCGTATTTATAGCTTAGCGGCTGTCCCGGTTGATCCTGAAAGGTGTTGGAGTTCATGGCGGCAAAGCCCAAGCCATGCTCTTCGGCTTTTGCCTTTAGATCCGAAGGATCGGCCTGATCCCACGGAATGTGTAAAGAGATATCGGGCGTCGCGCGGGTAAGGCCATGAATGACAGAGCAATCGTCGAGCTTGTCGAAGATGTGTCGCGGCTCGCCTTCGCCCGGAAAGCGTGCGAAGCGCGTGCCGCCAGTACCCGTCCCCCAAGAGGGCACCGCCACAGTAAAGCGCGCCACCATGGATTTGACCACATTGATATCGATTGCGCGACGGGCCAGATGCGCCCCAAGCGCGTCATAGTCTTCGCGGAGCGCTGAAACAGCATGCTCATTTGCGGCGTTCAGAATGTCGGGATCAATCATGGCCTATCTCGGGAAGCTTTGCTGATTACCCGCATCGACATTCAAAATATTGCCGGTGGATTTCGAAGATGCATCGGACGCCAAAAAATACGCGGCCTCCGCGATGTCTTCGGGCAGCACAGAGCGTTTCAGCATGGACCGGTTGCGATACATCTCTTCCAGTCCCTCTTTGTCGGTGCCATAGGTTGCAGCGCGTTGTTCCAACCAATCGCCTTCCCAAATCTGAGAGCCCTTCAGGACCGCATCGGGGTTGACCACATTGACCCGGATGCCGGCCTCTGCGCCCTCCAACGCCAAACAGCGGGCCAAATGGATCTCGGAGGCTTTTGCCGTGCAGTAAGCTGAGGCGTTCGGACTTGCAGCCAAACCGTTCTTTGAAGCGACAAAGACGATCGCACCGCCCATGTTCTGGGTTTTCATCAGCCGAAACGCGTCGCGTGCAACCAGGAAGTAACCCGTAGACAGGATCGACATGTTGCGGTTCCAAAGCTCAAGCGTGGTGTCTTCCACTGACGCAGAAGAGGCTATCCCCGCATTCGACACCAAAATATCAATCCCACCAAAAGCGACACAGGCCTCTGCGAAGGCCTGCGCGACCTCTGCTTCATCCGTTACATTCATCTCGACGGCACGGACCACATCTTTGGAATGTTTCGCCGCCAGATCCTTTGACCGCGCCGCAAGACGTTCGGCATCGATATCGGTCAAGACAACACAAGCGCCCTCGCTCAGATAGCGCTCAGCCGTGGCCGCGCCAATGCCGCCTGCACCGCCCGTCACCAAAGCGATGCGCCCTGCGAGCGATTTCGGCTTGGGCATGCGCTGAAGTTTCGCCTCTTCCAAAAGCCAGTACTCAATATCGAATGCTTCTTGTTCAGGCAGGCCCTGATATTCCGACACCGTGGAGGCCCCGCGCATCACATTGATCGCGTTGACATAGAACTCACCTGATATCCGCGCCGTGGCTTTGT
>JBCDGN010000063.1:0-21822 GCA_038751255.1 Pseudomonadota bacterium | reverse complement strand
GTCACCGTGCCACCTTCTGGTGCATTGGTGAAGCCACTGCCGCTCTGCGCCCAAACAGCGCCGGTAAAGAGCGTCGGGGCAGACAGACCAGCCCCGGCGGCGGCCGAGGTTCTGAGCAGATTCCGTCTGGTGATTTTCGAGTGCGTCATATTTTTCCTCCCATAACCCTAAGGCACACCCACGTTCGCCCCGGTTTACTTTACGAAACCCTAAGAGCACCCGACGTGGATAGAAAAGAGCTATAGAGCAATCGCGAATAAGTCAAAATAATTTATCGGACTTCTGCAGCAAATTACAAAAAGTGATGCGCTTTATTCCTACGAGCTGCGAATGTTTGCGCATTCCCCACCATCGTTTCGGGAGTATAGGGCACTGCATTGCAACAAGCGCTGGTTTGTAAAGTTTTTTCCAATTATGCTGTGATCTTGTAAATTTATTTCCTAAATCGCCTTGGTGTGACCCTTGTCTTTTCGGGTGTAGAGACCAAGCGAGGCCACAAGACCTGTTCGGCAGATCAGAGTTTCAACCGCCAGACATCCCCTACTCAAGCCGTGGCTCAAAGGAAGGCTACAGGGAAGATTATTACTTAGATCAAGGTTCATTGCGTTAAGGGGTATCAGCTCTGCAGCGGAGCCGCGAGCGTCCGGACGCGGGTCAACACAAGTTCTCGGAGTGTTGGGCGTATCGGAGTGAGGGCATTAATAGAGTGATGATTAGAGTCAGTTAATTAGGCTTTACAAGACTGTAAATAATTTAATGTCAGGTTGAAGTGTAAGAGCTGTCAACCTAACGGTCGAGTACGGTTTGAGATTTTAAATTTAAAAGTATTCAGGTGGCTTCACCGGATATATTTGAGTTTTAATCAGCATCACTCCTGGGTTTTCTTATGGCATCCTCTCCGGAAGTAGAACGGTCGAAGAGGTCTAAAGAAGTTTGGAAAAACTCAGTGCTTGCTAATAGGATTTTTTTGAAACGGAAATTTTGGTATTAAATTATAGTTTGTTATTTGCCTGTGCCGATGTCTCTCGAGCCCGGGGCCTCAGTGCGAACTTACGAAAAAATAACGTTATATCAGCGTTATACCTCTCCATGGGCAGGAGCCTGGCCAGAAAATCTAGATTTATCACATGCGCAATCCGGGGTTGGGCGATAACTCTGTGCACGACAATCTGAGCTTCATGCGGTCTCACGTATTTGCTCAACGTTCAACACGGAAAATCAAGTAGGATAACAAAGGGCAAGCAACCGTCCCGGGTTGCTGCGCAGAATGTGGTCGACGGGCTCAAAGCGAGATCACCGGTCTGAATTTTCGCCATTTACAAAGACACTGTTCGGTCGATCCCGAGGGTAAATAAGCTGAGTGCATTGGCGCACTGTCTTGTCGAAAGGAAAAAGCCCCGCTTCAGAGCGGAGCTTTTTGGGGGTCAAAGCGCGGCAATACTTACTGCGCGAGCCAGTCAAACCAAGGTTCGTGCTGACCGGCGACCAAGCCATTATGCAGATTGTCACCGCAATGCGACGCGAGGCGCAGGGTGAACGGCACGCCAGTGGAGGCGTCCGGGATCGCGACAGGGATGGCGCGGGGCTTTTCGCGGTTGAAGGCGGCGTTTTCAGGATCGAAGCCTTCATAGCGCTGGAACGGGTAGGCGCCGCCCACAATTGGGAAGTCCAGTGCCAGGGTCACGCTGCCATTGCCGTTCTCATCAGTGGTGAAACCATTTGTGGCTTCAGTTGTCGGGGACTGCATAATCTCTACGGCTTCGGGCAGATCCGCGCTCGAAACCAGTGCTGTGGCACCGGTCTTCATCAGTGGGCTTCCGCCAGCGAGCATCAGCCAGATGGTGAAAAGTGTATTGGGGCGGCTGTTCTCCATCGACACCGTGACGACGGAAGATGTCGCATCCTGAGATAGCGTTAGATGGCTCGTGGCATCTGCCCAATGATCAGGCGAGGTTACGTCATCGATTTGGCAATGGGCCGCGACGCTGCGGCCAGAGTCCCGCTCAGCAGGGAAGCGCGTGAACTCGCCATCATAAAGGGTGACTTTGCCTGCTGAAACCGGGGAGGCAGACAGCAAAAGCGCAAAGGAAACTGCAAGGCGGGTGGTGGTGTTCAAATACGACATCGGGTGATCTCCTGTTGATTGCGTCGTTTCGATGTCGTCGTTGTGCCGCACGCGCGGCAACACACCGTCGCATCACCCTGTTGAACAGCGTGCATTTCCCGTGACATGGCGGCGTTTCGCCGTGATTTCCGTGAAGCCCCCGTGAACTGATACGCAAACAAACGAAAATAAACGCTTTCGGTGCGCGCAGGTCGGGGTCTGGACAGTGAGATGCCGGAAAGCGGCGGCACTTCCGCAGGAGGCCGCCGCCGAGACGTCTAAGAGAGGTGGGTTTTAAACCAGTTTATCGTGCGGTCCCAAGCCAGCTCCGCATTCGATTCGTCATAGCGAGGCGTGCTGTCATTGTGGAAGCCATGGTTCGCGCCCTCGTAGATATAGGCCTCATAGACCTTATCATTGGCGATCAATGCTTCTTCAAATGCGGGCCAGCCGGCATTGATGCGTTCATCGAGCTCGCCCATGTGGATGAGAAGCGGCGCTTCGATCTTCGACACATCCGCGGCATTCGGCTGACGACCGTAGAATGGCACCCCTGCTGCAAGCTCTGGATAGGCAACGGCGATGGCGCTGACGACACCTCCGCCATAACAAAAGCCCACCGCGCCGACCATGCCGGTGCTATCGTCGCGCTCCATCAGGTATTCAAAGCCCGCGAAAAAGTCGTTCATCAGCTCGGTGGAGTCGACGGTGCGTTGGAGTTCCCGGCCTTCAGCATCATTGCCAGGGTAACCGCCAACAGACGTCAAACCATCTGGTGCCAAGGCCATGAAGCCTGCCTTCGCTAAGCGCCGTGCCACATCTTCGATGTAAGGGTTCAGCCCCCGGTTTTCGTGAATGACCAAAACGGCAGGCAGCGGCGTGTCGACGCCCGCGGGACGTACGAGGTAGCCGCGCACATCGCCGGTGCCGTTGGGTGAGGGGTAGATGATGTATTCCGCATGAATGTCTGGATCGTTGAAGGAGACCTGCTGCGCCAAGGCATAGTCTGGACTGAGCATGTTGAGCAGCGCCACTGCGCTCACCCCACCGACTGCAAATTTACCGGCACGGTCGAGAAACTCACGCTTTGTGATCTTGCCATGTGCGTAAAAGTCATAAAGATCAAGTAGTTCTTGATCGAAGTCTTTGGCAGTCATGCGCTTAATGTCTTTTGCAATCATGCGATTCATGACGCGTCCTCCGTTAATCGGTTCCATTCTGGCACCCTGCCGACAATTAAGGCATGCAAATGGAGGTGGAGCAACACCGGTGAGCCTCTGTCGCGGAAGGACCCTACGGAAAGCGCGACCAACGGAACCGCGTCTGAACTTGTAGCTGCACTGCCACCGGAGGCGCGTATTCGCACAAGAGGCTTGAGGAGATTTGGATGAAGATCATGTGCCTAAACGGTTGGGGTGGGAAGCTCCATGAGGCATTGCTGGCGTATCTCCCAGAAGCCGCCCCCGATATTCTTTGCTTGCAAGAGGTTGTGCATAGCCCGGCGACAGAAAAAGACTGGCTGACCTACAAAGATGCTGATCACATCTTGCCGCAACGAGCGAATTTTTTCCGCGATATCTGCCGTGCTTTGCCAGAGCATCAAGCGGTCTTTTGCCCCGCTGCGCAGGGTGTCCTGTGGGACGGCAGTCAACAGGTGCCTTCGCAATGGGGTTTGGCAAGCTTTGTGCATCGCGCGCACCCGATCATCGGTCAAGTGCAAGGGTTCGTGCATAAGGACTATTCCGCATCGGACTACGGCGATCATCCCAGATCCCGCTCGGCGCATGGGGTGCGGGTTTACGATTACGCTTCTGATCGGTCGTTGAGCGTGACGCATATGCATGGTTTGCGCGATTTGAACGGCAAGATGGACACGCCGGAACGCGCGGCGCAGGCGTGCAGGTTGCGCGAGCTGTCCGATCAGCTGTCGATGCTCGGCGATCTAAGGGTCATCTGTGGCGACTTTAACGTCGAGCCGAAGAGCGAAACCCTACAAATCCTGGCAGACGCTGGTTTCTCGGACCTGGTAACGGGCTGCGGGTTCACGAGTACCCGCAATTCCCATTACAAGAAACCCGGTAGGTTCGCGGATTACATGCTAATCGACCAAGAAGAGGCGGTGCGAAAATTTGAGGTGATCTATGATCCCGAGGTCTCAGATCACTGTCCTCTAGTATTGCAGGTATAGATGCAACGCTGACAGGCCCGTCCTTATGCGGCATGTGCTCTCATATGTCCTTTTGGGGAATGTCTTGCGTAAGGTCTTTTTGGACGGTGCTCCGGTGGTCGAGCACTTCCGCGCCGCGATCTTCACAGAAGGCGATGTGGCTAATTTTGCAGGCTGAAAGAGGACCAGGTGAACCGGTCCTCTTTGTATCGATACACACTGCGGATTCAAGCGTTGGCTCCTGTCAACAAATCTATGCTGGCAGGCAAAACCGCGGGAAAAACGGCGCGCAGACCGCCATTAATACTGCCAAAACGGTCGGCGAGATTCTGCTTCTGCAATTGTACGCGTCAGGCCGATATCCTTGAGCATATGATCGTCGAGGTTATGGAGCGCGATGCGGCTGCGACGACGCTCAGCCCATGCCACACACACCGCGGCGACATACAATGCAAGTGTCGCCGCAGGGGTCAGCCGCCGACTTTGAAGATATGCAAGAGTGTTCACTGCGTTTGACTGTGCCATGGGGATCTCCTCTAAATTGTATTGACACAATATGACATTATTGCCATACAATGCAGCTAGCACATCTAAACTTCCATGCCGAGGCATATATTGTAATGAATACAATTTTGCGTGCATCGCTCGAAAAACTCCCTGGACCAAAGTACAAAGCGCTCGCGCATGCATTGAAAGAGGAGGTACAGGACGGCACGCTTGCCCCAGGGACAAAGCTGCCGCCGGTCCGAGAGCTGGCCTGGCAATTGTCCATCACTCCAGGCACCGTCGCGCGCGCCTATGCAATCCTTACAGATGCGGGGATTTGTGAAGCCACGGTTGGACGCGGCACTTTCGTGAAAAGCCGGGAACGTGTCGCGCCAATGGTGCCGCAGAAAATACGCGCACCGCGCCCCCGAGAGACCCAGACAATGGATCTCGATTTCCACTCGCCCGCGCTCTCGGACACCGGCCAATCTGCATTGGTCTGCGAGTTGATGTCAGAGATCGCGCAGGACCCTCCCTCGGGTGTGATGGACTATCCTAATCGAGAGACTTTTCGGCCAGCTCGTGAAGCGATCATGCAATGGCTGGCGGGCACGCCGCTGGGCGCGCTAGATGAACGTGACATTGTGCTCTGCCACGGCGGACAAAACGGGATCTTACTTATTCTACAAAGCGTATTGAAGGAACCTCGACCGGTTATCCTGATCGAGGAATTGGCCTATTCTGGTTTTCGCCATGCGGCGGAACTTCTCCGCGCAGAGGTGGTGCCCGTTGCCATGGACGAACATGGCCTGGTCCCCGAGGCCTTGGAGGCGGCGGCCAGAGCCCACGAGGCGCAAGCGCTTTGCACCTCTTGCGAGATTCATAATCCAACGGGGATTTTTACTCCGGAGGAACGCCGCCGCGGCATTGCGCGAGTGGCGGAGCACTGCGGGTTCCATATTATCGAAGACGATTGCTACCGCATGGGCCGATCACAGGCCCCGTCTTATCGCATGTTGCTCCCAGAACGTGGCTGGTATGTGTCCTCAATCTCTAAGACCTTGACGCCCGCCCTGCGCGTGGGGTTTGCCATTGCGCCATCGGGGCAGGGTGCCAAACTGCGTCGCTCTGCTGAGCATGGGTTTTTTGGGCTCGCGACGCCACTGGCGGATCTCACCACACGGCTGCTGCAGGACACGCGCACGGAACAGATCCTCGTCGCCGTGGCCGAGGAAAACAAACGCTATGTACAATCCATGGTGAACCAGTTGGGGGGATATGATCTATCTTGGCGTTTGGATGTCCCCATTGCCTGGCTGCGCCTGCCGCGGGGCTGGCGCGCCTCGGCATTTTGTCAGGCAGCGGCAGCAAAAGGGATTCGACTGCGGTCCGCCGAAGATTTTATCTGCCGGGATGCCCGCCCGCCCCATGCCGTGCGCATAGCAATCAACGCCCGACTGCCGATTGAGCGTTTTGATGCGGCCATGGCCACCTTGCGCGACCTGTTGGACAATCCGCCTGAGCAGATAGGGGTTTGAGGGTAAGCTAACTGATCTGCACCCAGCTATGTTGCCGGTTGGCACCCTTTCAAAGGCAGACTTGCCCTGGCCTTAGAAGAGAAAACAGCGGTTTCGTTGATCATGCCGTCGTTGTAGGTCACCGCGGCCCCTGCGATTTCGGAACCAGACACTGTGATCGCCCGCTGACCCAGAGTATCGTCCACATCTATGGTAAATGCGATCGTGGCGTTCGGCGCGAGGCGGGTCATGCTAAGCTCAACCTTTGACTGGCCATCTACAACCTCTGGAACACTGGCCAAAGCATTGGCGCCGCTCACAATTTCTATGGGTTGAAACACCTCAACACCGGCGCCGGTAGAGGTCACATCAAAGATCAATCCGGCAGAGGATGCGCCGATATCGATTGTGAGAGTTCCAGAGAGCTCGCACGCACTGGTGTTCTCAACAACAAATCGATCCTTCGGGGCGCCTTCGATGAAGGCAACGCGGAGATCCGCGAAAGCCGGGGCGCACGCAAATGCGATAGATGTGGCGCTGGTGATAAGTGCAGTGATATAAGACGATTTCATGGCCCCTCGCTTTCGGCTTGTTTTGTTTTGAAGAAGATACGTTCATGCAGGTCTATTGGATCAAAGGCATGCCTTACGGCACGCCGGGTAAACGGCGCCTCAGATGTCTAGGGCTGTCTCTGAACCGGTTGGTCTCTGTGCGGTAGGGCTCTCTTAACTTCCAATCGATTTGGACGTCGCAAATAGAACTTAGTAGGGTCGCAATAGTGACGCGATTTTTGGAAAATTTAGACATGAGAACTCAGATACTCGGACTCTTGCTCGCGGTGGGTTTCGCATCCTTCGCCTCAACAGCTCCTGCCAAAGCGCTCAAGTGGAACTATGCTGCGGAATATAGTGACGGCAGCGCAGCGACCGGTAGCTTCTACTTCGATACCCACACCAATCAGTATTCAGAAATACGCATGGAGTATTTCGGGAATGGAACCTACTCCGACGCCGTCTTCGATTCTGCAGCAAACACTGCCAATGAATTTGGCGGCATCTTCTATGACAGCGGCAATGGGCCCAATTTAGCGGGATCGGTTTCGCTCTTCATCAAGACATTTCCCATATCTTTGGGGAACACCAACTTTTTGAACCGCAGTAACTTTGTCACCGATATCGCGCAGTGTTCCAACGACGACTGTACTGGACAAAGTCGGCCGTTTGTCACCAGCACCCAAAAGTCTCTGATTGGTCAGCTAGTTCCGGTGCCGTTGCCCGCAACACTACCGGGTTTGGGCGCAGGACTGATCTTTCTTTTAGGTGCTTCCAGACTGCGCAAGACCCAAGCCTGGACATAAAGAGTCAGCACCTACGAGGTATCAGTGTCAGTGGCAGCCTACGGGGCTACCGCTGATGATAGATCAGGTCTCTCCATCGAAATGGCCGTAAGCAAGTGCCATAGCAAGCAGAGTAAGGCTGCCGCTTAAGGTAGCAAATGCGAGCGCGCCTAGAAGGGTCCACCCTGACAGGATCGCCATCATCGCGACGGCCCAAAACACTCCGCCGGACAGGACGGCCAGAGCGGCGGGGTTGCTGCTGCGGGACTTGGCCAGAGTTCACGACTTTTCAGTCAGAAGGGTCATTGTCAGTCTCCAGTGGTGTCACGAGACTGATATTGGAATGCCGTTAACGAATTGCTTCTTCTCTGCGGCCAAGATTTTTTGACGTTGGGTCACAATCAGAAGACCACGCCGCTGATCAGAGCGACATTGGCGTAAGGCGTGGCCTCTCCGGTGCGTACGATGGCGCGGGCGTCATGGCTCAAAAGCTTGAAGTTTTCATGGCTCATACGGGTGATCTCAAAGTCCCTGGCCAGTTCGGACAAAAAGGTGTCCGACGCTTCCTCTGCGATCACCGCCTTTTCGACCTGCAATTCGGTAAGCACCGTGTTCAGAACTTGCTCAAAGCGCGGAACACCAAGTGTTACCGCGAGGTCGATAGTGGTCACCCCGGGCGGCACCGGCAGTCCAACGTCGCCAATAACAAGCATATCGCCATGTCCCATCGTGGCGATGACATGGCTGAGCTCAGCATGGAGTAGGGCCGTCTTTTTCATGGAAGGAGCATTCCTGCACCCCCCCGTTTCGTCAAGGCTCAGAGGTCCATAAGCAGGCGGCGCGGATCTTCGAGCGCCTCTTTCACCCGCACCAGGAAAGTGACCGCGCCTTTGCCGTCGACGATGCGGTGGTCATAGCTGAGTGCGAGATACATCATCGGGCGGATGACGACCTGGCCATTGATCGCCATAGGGCGCTCTTGGATCTTATGCATTCCCAGGATGCCGGATTGCGGTGGATTCAAAATCGGCGATGACATCAGCGAGCCATAGACGCCGCCGTTCGATATCGTGAACGTGCCGCCCTGCATTTCAGCCATCGATAGTTTGCCGTCGCGAGCGCGTTTGCCCTTCTCGGCGATGGCTTTTTCGATCTCAGCAAAGGACATGCTGTCGGCGTCCCGGATGACCGGCACCACAAGGCCCTGAGGCGTGCCTGCGGCGATCCCCATATGAACGAAGTTTTTGTAGACGATGTCGGTGCCGTCGATTTCGGCATTGACCTCGGGCACTTCTTTCAGCGCATGGCAGCAGGCTTTGGTGAAAAAGGACATAAAACCGAGGCGCACACCATGTTTCTTCTCAAAGAGATCTTTGTACTCTTTGCGCAGCGCCATCGTCTCCGTCATGTCGACCTCATTATATGTGGTCAGCATGGCGGCGGTGTTTTGACTGTCCTTCAGACGTCTCGCGATTGTCTGGCGGAGCTTGGTCATCTTGACCCGCTCTTCTCGGGTGGCGTCCTCGGCTGCGACCGGCGCACGCGGCACTGCGGCCGGGGCCGCGGCGGCCGCCGGGGCAGGCGCGGTGAGAGCCTTCAGCACGTCTTCTTTCATCACCCGTCCGTCACGGCCGGTGCCGGTGACATGATCGGGGCTCAACCCTTTTTCCGCCATCAGTTTGTTGGCCGAGGGCGCGTTTTCGACATCCGTGCGCGTGCCACCTGCAGGCGCTGCAGCAGGCGTTGGTGTCGCCGCGGCGGGTGCTGGCGCTGCTGTTGCTCCTGCACCGCCAGCACTGAGCATAGCAAGCTTGCCATCTGCCTGCACCGTGGTGCCTTCCGTTGCGAGGATCTCGGTCAGGACACCGGCGGCGGGCGAGGGAACCTCCACACTTACTTTGTCGGTTTCCAACTCGCAGAGCATCTCATCCTGCGCCACCGCATCGCCAACTACTTTGAACCAAGTCGACACGGTTGCCTCAGTCACACTCTCGCCAAGGGTTGGAACCATGACCTCGACCGCAGTGCCGGTTTCTGCAGGCGCAGCTTCTTCTACCGCTGGGGCAGGTGCTGCGGCGGACGCAGCCGGGGCTGCCTCTTTCGCGCCTGCCGCACCTTCGGTGATCGAGGCGAGCAATGCATCGACACCCACGGTTGTGCCTTCGGCCGCCACGATTTCGGCCAAAGTGCCCGCCGCGGGCGACGGCACCTCAACGGTCACCTTATCGGTTTCCAACTCGCACAGCATCTCGTCGACCGCGACGGCATCGCCGGGTTGTTTAAACCAGGTCGCCACTGTGGCCTCGGTAACGCTCTCGCCGAGGGTGGGGACACGGACTTCGGTGGACATGGGGTATTTCCCTTCGTCTGTCTTAGTTGGCGATGGTGAGCGCGTCGTTGACCAAAGCGGTCTGCTGCGCCTTGTGCTGACTGGCGAGCCCGGTTGCGGGCGACGCCGAGGCATGGCGGCCCACATAGAGCGGGCGGGAATGGGTGGCGCCGATCCGGGTCAGAACCCATTCGATATTGGGCTCGATGAAGCTCCAACCGCCCTGGTTTTTGGGCTCTTCCTGGCACCAGATCATCTCTGCGGTCTTGAAGCGTTCCAACTCCTTCACCAGCGACAGAGCTGGGAAAGGATAGAATTGTTCGACCCTAAGCAGATAGATGTCATCGATCCCACGCGCGTCGCGCTCTTCGAGAAGGTCGTAATAGACCTTGCCCGAACACATCACCACGCGCCTTATCTGATCATCTGGAAGCAGCTGAGTGGGGTGATCGTCCAGGTCTCCGTGATCCCAGAGGACGCGGTGGAAGCTTGACCCCGTCGTGAATTCATACGCGCTGGAAACGCAGTGCTTATGCCGCAGAAGCGATTTGGGCGTCATCAAGATCAGCGGTTTGCGGAAACTACGATGGAGCTGACGCCGCAGAATGTGAAAGTAGTTCGCCGGGGTCGAACAATTCGCGACGATCCAGTTATCCTCTGCGGAGTTCTGAAGGTAGCGCTCGAGCCGCGCCGAAGAGTGCTCTGGCCCCTGACCTTCAAATCCATGCGGGAGCAAGACAACAAGCCCCGACATGCGCAGCCACTTACGCTCTCCTGAGCAAATGAACTGGTCGAACATGATCTGGGCGCCGTTGGCGAAATCGCCAAACTGGCCTTCCCACATGACCAGTGCGTTGGGCTCTGCCAGGCTATAGCCATATTCAAAACCCAGCACCGCGTATTCGCTAAGCGCGCTGTCGATCACCTCGTAATGGGCTTGTCCATCACGGATGTGATTGAGCGGGAAGTAGCGTTTCTCGGTTTTCTGATCGATGAAGGCGGAATGGCGCTGTGAAAATGTCCCACGCGTGCAATCCTGGCCTGCGAGCCGCACCGGATAGCCTTCCAGCTGCAGCGACCCGAAGGCGAGTGCCTCGCCCGTGGCCCAGTCAAAACCTTCGCCGGTTTCAAACATCTGCTCGCGGGCATGAACGAAGCGGTTAAGCGTTTTGTGTAGATAGAAGCCTTCTGGGATCGTGGTCAGCGCTTTTCCGATCTCAGCCAATGTCTCTGGCTTGATCGACGTGGTGCCCCGCTCATATTCGCCGGCTTCTTTGTCCAAATGCGACCAGCGCCCATCAAGCCAATCGGCTTTGTTTGGTTTGTAGTCTTTGCCCGCCTCGAACTCTTCATTGAGATAGGCCTGGAAGGCGGCTTTCATGTCCTCAATCTCGCCTTCGGGGATCAACCCATCGGCGACCAGACGTTCGGTATAAAGCTGTAACGTCGTCTTGTGGCCTTTGATCCGGGTGTACATTTCGGGCTGTGTGAACATCGGTTCATCGCCTTCGTTGTGACCGAAGCGGCGATAGCAGAAAATGTCGAGCACCACGTCTTGGCCAAACTTCTGGCGAAATTCGGTGGCAACCCTGGCGGCGTGGACCACTGCCTCTGGATCATCCCCATTCACGTGGAAAACAGGCGCTTGCACCACCAAGGCGTTGTCTGTTGGATAGGGCGAAGAGCGCGAGAAATGCGGCGCAGTGGTAAAGCCGATCTGGTTGTTGACCACGATGTGCATCGTGCCGCCAGTACGGTGTCCACTGAGACCGGAGAGCGCAAAACACTCCGCCACAATCCCCTGTCCGGCAAATGCCGCATCGCCGTGCAGCAAAAGCGGCAGAACCTTGGTCCGGTCCTCGTCACGAAGCTGGGATTGTTTGGCGCGCGCCTTGCCCAGAACCACTGGGTTCACCGCTTCCAAATGGCTGGGGTTCGCGGTCAGCGAAAGGTGGACAGTGTTGCCGTCAAACTCTCGGTCTGACGACGCACCGAGGTGATATTTTACATCGCCCGACCCATCCACATCCTCGGGCTTAAAGCTGCCACCCTGGAATTCGTTAAAGATCGCGCGATAGGGCTTGCCCAAGACGTTGGCGAGCACCGAAAGACGCCCGCGATGCGGCATGCCGACCACAATGTCTTCAATGCCAAGGCTGCCGCCGCGCTTGATGATCTGCTCCATCGCGGGGATCAGGGATTCCCCGCCATCAAGACCAAAACGCTTGGTGCCCATGTATTTGACATGGAGGAATTTCTCGAACCCTTCGGCCTCAACCAGTTTGTTGAGGATCGCGCGGCGTCCCTCGCGGGTAAACTGGATCTCTTTGCCGAAGCCTTCGATCCGTTCCTTCAACCACGCGGCTTGTTCGGGGTCGGAGATATGCATGTATTGCAGCGCGAAGGTGCCGCAATAGGTGCGTTTCACGATCTCAACGATCTGACGGATAGAGGCAATCTGCAGCCCGAGCACATTGTCGATAAAGATCGGCCGATCCATATCGGCCTCGGAAAACCCGTAAGACCGCGGGTCAAGCTCTGGATGGTCGGTTTTCGCTCGCAAGCCGAGCGGATCGAGATCCGCCGCGAGGTGCCCCCGGATCCGATAGGCGCGGATCAGCATCAGCGCTCGAATGGAATCGAGCACTGCGCGTTTGATCTGTTCTTCGGAAACCTCAGCGCCAACGGCTTCAGCCTTGGTTTTGATCTTGTCGCCCGCAGATTTGGCTTCTTTGGCTTGGATCACAACCTCGTGGATGTAACCGTCAAGCGCTTGGACATTTTCATCAGACGGCTGAGGCGGCCAGTCGCTGCGACCCCAAGAGGCGCCCGCGGCCTCGGCTTTGACGTCAAGTTCTGGATCGCCGAGCCCGCGAAAGAACTCTGCCCAGGCCTCATCGACACTGGCCGGATCATTCGCATATCGCGCGTAGAGCTGTTCGATATAGGCCGCATTCTGGCCCTGCAGGAAAGACGAGGCGTGGAAAATATCGTTTTTGCTTTGCTCAGTCATCAGGCTCTCCAGCTCGGTATGTGTGGGCCTGACGACCCACCCTGGGCGCGGTGTTAGCGTGGCGGTGGGGGACCGTATTCGTTCGGCCCCGTTTCGCCGGGTTTAATCAGCATCACGAGCTTCACGATCCCCGCTGCCAACATAGCGGCGATGATCAAGAAGATCATAAACACAGAAATTACGCGATCGGTTTGAACCATTTCTTCGGATGTTTCGTTGGCGACATGGCCAAACTCGCCAAAGATCCCAATGGTGATCAGGAAGAACGCAAAACCGGCAATAAAAACGAGAAGTGGCAACAGCACCAGCCACCCTGGCCGTCCGGTGTCATGCATCCGGCGCCACCCTGCCGCCAAGAGCGGCCAGAATACGATGAAGGACGCCACCATGGTGATAGGGTTTTGACCAACCTCACCTTCATTGGGAAATCCAAAGATCAATCCGTCAACGATGCTTGCAATCGCCGTGACGATCAGCGCGAAGAGGTAGAACCACCAATACTCCGGCCGCGAGGCGCGCCCGGTGAGCATTAAGAACTTGGTCAGACAGGTTTGTACTGCGACGGAAAAGGTCATTTCGTAGTCCCAACATATGCTGCGGGCGGTCCAAAGCCGTGTGCTTCATCTTCGCCCCATTTGTGGGGCCAAATAAGAAGAACAAAGGTTAGAGCTAGGCAAACGAGCGTGAAGACCATCGCTCTTCGGGTCGATGCCACGAGTGCCACAAGCAGCATAAGATGGATGAACCACCTGAGTTCTGCCCTAGCGGCACATCCTGAAATCGTCCCGTAGGGCCTCTTGCAGGTCATGGCGGCTTGGGAAAAGCCCATGGTGGTTCCTCCTGATCCCTTGCGCTATTTGCCGATCGCTTCCAGCACTGCTTCACCTAAGCCCGCAGGACTTTCCGCAACGACAATACCGGCGGACTTCATCGCTTCGATCTTATCCTCAGCGCCGCCTTTGCCGCCAGCGACGATCGCGCCGGCATGGCCCATGCGCCGACCCGGAGGCGCCGTACGGCCCGCAATAAAGCCCGCGGTCGGCTTCCAGCGGCCCTTCTTCTTTTCATCGGCAAGGAACTGCGCGGCGTCTTCTTCGGCAGAGCCACCGATCTCGCCGATCATGATGATCGAATGGGTCTCATCATCGGCTAGGAACCACTCCAGCACATCTATGTGCTCAGTGCCTTTTATCGGGTCGCCGCCGATCCCGACGCAAGTTGACTGGCCGAGCCCTGCCGCCGTGGTCTGTGCCACTGCTTCATAGGTGAGCGTGCCGGACCGCGAGACAACACCGACCGAGCCCCGCTGGTGAATATGGCCTGGCATGATGCCGATCTTGCAGGCGTCAGGTGTGATCACACCTGGGCAGTTCGGCCCGATCAGAATGGAGTCGCTGTCCATCAGCGCGCGCTTCACCCGCATCATAACGAGCACAGGGATGCCTTCGGTGATGCAGACAATCACCGGCATCTCTGCATCGATGGCCTCGAGGATGGAATCCGCTGCAAAAGGGGGCGGCACATAGATCACCGAGGCATCGGCGCCCGTGACAGCCATGGCTTCGTGGACAGAGTTGAAGACGGGCAGGTCAAGATGGGTCAACCCGCCTTTACCTGGGGTCACCCCGCCAACCATTTTGGTGCCATACGCGATGGCTTGGTCAGAGTGGAACGTGCCCTGAGAGCCAGTGAAACCCTGGCAGATAACTTTGGTGTTTTCGTCGATGAGAACGGCCATTTGGCGTATCTCCTTGAAATCTTTTTGGTCTACAGCCTCAATCAGTCGAGAACTGCTGGGTTCAACTGTCTTAGCCTTTGACTGCGGCGACGATTTTCTCAGCGCCGTCCTTGAGGTTGTCGGCGGCGATGACGTTCAGGCCAGAGGTGTTGATAATCTCTTTTCCCTTCTCGACATTCGTGCCTTCCAGACGCACCACAAGCGGCACGTCGAGGCCAACCTCTTTCACAGCGCTGACAACGCCCTCGGCGATCACATCGCAGCGCATGATCCCGCCGAAGATGTTCACCAAGATCCCTTTCACGTTGGGGTCTGAGGTGATGATTTTGAACGCTTCGGTGACCTTTTCCTTGGTCGCGCCACCGCCGACATCAAGAAAATTTGCAGGTTCGGAGCCGTAGAGCTTGATGATATCCATCGTCGCCATGGCCAGGCCTGCGCCGTTCACCATGCAGCCGATCTCGCCGTCAAGCGCGATGTAGTTCAGATCGAATTTGGAGGCGGCAAGTTCCTTGGGGTCTTCCTCGGACTCATCACGCAGCGCTACGATATCGGGATGGCGGTATACCGCGTTGCCATCAAAACCCATCTTCGCATCAAGGCATTTGAGGTTGCCATCAGAGCCCACAACCAGCGGGTTAATCTCCAACATCTCCATGTCTTTTTCCAGGAAGAGTTTGTAGAGCGTGCCCATCAGCGCCACGCATTGTTTGACCTGCGCGCCGGTCAATCCGAGCATGAACGCGATGCGGCGCCCGTGGTACGGCTGATAGCCGGTGGCCGGATCGACGGCGAAGCTAAGGATTTTGTCAGGTGTTGAGGCGGCGACCTCTTCGATATCCATGCCGCCCTCGGTTGAGCAGACAAATGAAATACGGCTAGTGACGCGGTCGACGAGCAACGCGAGATAGAGTTCGCGGTCGATGCCCGCGCCTTCTTCGATGTAGATGCGGTTGACCTGCTTGCCGGAGAGTCCGGTTTGATGCGTCACCAGCGTGCGCCCGAGCATTTTGGAGGCTTCTTCTGCGGCTTCTTCGACCGATTTGGTCAGCCGAACGCCGCCTTTTTCGCCAGCGATCGCTTCTTTGAAACTTCCCTTGCCGCGTCCGCCGGCATGGATTTGTGCCTTTACAACCCAGAGCGGGCCTTCAAGTTCGCCTGCAGCGGTTTTGGCGTCTTCGGCTTTGAGAACGGCTCTGCCATCTGACACTGGCGCTCCGTAGTCTCTCAAGAGCGCTTTCGCTTGATATTCATGAATGTTCATGAACGCTGTCCCTCCTGGCTTCTTTGCCGTGCAGTAATCATAATCTTTAAGGGGTCCTGAAACGCCATAAAGTCGCAATTGTGCATTGCGTGGAAAATTCTGAAACTTTGTGATCACATGATTGTTGAGTGTGATCACAAAAGCCAGTCGTGGCAGAGTTTCCGCCTAAATCGTCGTGTTTGCGCAGATATTTCTGCACTGCAACATAGGCTTGGCAGGCCACGATACGAATCGCTCCGGTCCCAAAAAGAAAGGCCGGGGCTCTCACCCCGGCCTTGGTATACCACATACCTGGCGGCTTATGCGAGCGTTTCGTCGATCCCTTTGCACGCGTCGACAAGGCCTTTCACAGCGCCTACCGAATTGTCGAACATCTCTTGTTCTTCTTTGGTGAGTTTGACCTCAATGATCCGTTCGACACCGTTGGCGCCAATGATGGTTGGGACGCCGACATAGGTGCCTTTGAGGCCAAATTCTCCATTGCAATAAGCCGCGCACGGCAGGACGCGCTTTTGGTCCCTAAGGTAAGCTTCAGCCATCTCAATGGCGCTTGTGGCAGGAGCGTAATAGGCGGATCCGGTTTTCAGCAGCCCGACGATCTCGGCCCCGCCATCGCGTGTCCGTTGTACAATCGCATCTAAGGCTTCCTGCGTGGTCCAGCCCATTTCCACCAGATCAGGCAGCGGGATGCCTGCCACGGTGGAGTAGCGCACCGAAGGCACCATCGTGTCGCCGTGTCCGCCAAGCACAAAAGCGGTCACATCGCGCATTGAGACGCCGAACTCTTCTGAGAGGAAATGGCGGAAGCGACCGCTATCGAGTACTCCGGCCATGCCGCAGACTTTGCTCGGGGCGAGCCCGGAGTATTCCCGCAGCGCCCATACCATTGCATCAAGCGGGTTGGTGATGCAGATGACAAATGCGTTGGGAGCGTTGTCTTTGATGCCTTCGCCCACAGCTTTCATGACTTTGAGATTGATGCCCAAAAGGTCATCACGGCTCATGCCGGGTTTGCGCGGTACGCCCGCGGTCACGATGCAGACATCGGCGCCGGCAATATCGGCGTAGTCGCTGGTGCCCTTCAGCGCGGCATCGAACCCTTCCATTGGGCCTGCTTCAGCAATATCGAGTGCCTTCCCCTGGGGCAGACCATCGGCGATATCAAAGATGATGACGTCCCCCAGTTCTTTCATCGCAGCGAGATGAGCGAGGGTACCGCCGATCTGTCCTGCACCGATGAGCGCAATTTTGGGTCGTGCCATGGGGTTCACTCCGGTTGATTGGCTGAGCTTTCGTTCGGGGTAAAACCATATGCAACGCCGCGCAAGGCCGCCGCAGCGCGTCAAGACGAAGCAAACGGCATGCCTTTGCGTATAAGCGATTGATTCCAAGGAGAATGGGGCGCCGTCGAACGCGCAGCGGGCGGAGGTCAACGGACTGGATAGACAGCCACAAGCAAATGCCTCACGTCGCAACATGACGTCAACGGTAACAGGTCTCAGACGATCTCAGACCAGGTGGGCGCACTCAACCAGACAAAAACTATGCCCAAGCGCACCGGTGTTTATCCGCGGCCCAAAGCTGGGGACCGCGCAGCAACATAAGACGGGGCGTGTCTTAGACCGGGTCGCCCGCGACGAGTTCTTCACTGAGACTTTCAAAGGCCTGACCACTGGCCACGAGGCATGTTTGACCGCCGGGCGTTGTCACGGTGATCGACCAGGTGCCAGTTTGGTCACTGGCGAAAATCTCGACCAACGAGTTGTTTGCGCCCAGACCGATACTTTGGCGTGTTTCGCCATAGCCGGATTCAAGTTTGCCCACGATGCTGTCACGGTCAGCGCAATGGGTGCGCGCGGTGGCGTCCAAAGGGGCAATCAAAGTAGTCAACAGTGTCAGCCCTGCTGCAAGGCGAAGCTTGGGATGGGTCATAGTCCTACCTTTCCTGAGGGTGCTGGCCTTGCCGGGCTCGACCCAAGACTTGCGCCTTGGCGGCAAAGGGCCATCGCCCTTGGTTCAGTGGTGTCGGACCAAATCTATCCGTCTTCACGTGGCGGCCAGCCACAACGGCCCTCCCAGAGCCCGACTGCGAAAAAGCGTGACCCACAGTGACCAACGTAAGGTTAACAGACCGAACTGCCGGCCGCGCTCGCCTAAAAATTGTGGCAGAGTCACTGCAGTCTGCCAATCTCATGCGATCTGGACGATACGATTGAATCCTGCCAATAGATGTTTTTGTGCAACTGCAGCATTGGGGCGAATTTATGGATGATCAAACGCGGCCCTACCGGTCGGTCCTCTATATTCCGGGGTCTCGAGAACGCGCGCTTGAGAAAGCAAAATCGCTTCCAGTGGACGCGATCATCTTTGATTTAGAGGATGCTGTCGCCGCCGATGAGAAGAAGAATGCCCGCGATTTGTTGGCCCAAACGCTCTCTGACGGGGGGTATGGATCGCGCGTACAATTGATTCGAATCAATGGCTTCGACACCGAATGGGGATCTGCGGATTTCGAAGAGATTGCCAAAATCGAGCCGCAAGTTTTTTTGCTGCCCAAAGTCGGGAGCGCGGACGATATCGCTGCAGTTGCAAGCAAGCTCGATGGGTTGCCAGGCTGCGACCATACAAAAATCTGGGCGATGATCGAGACACCCCAGGGGGTGTTGAACGCGGCTGAGATCGCTGCGGCGCCGCGGATGGGCGGTTTCGTCCTAGGAACGAATGATCTTTCAAAAGAACTAATGACTAAATTTCGGGCAGATCGAGAACCATTGCTTATGTCGCTGCAGCTTTGTGTGCTCGCAGCGCGTGCAGCGGGAATCACTGTGGTCGATGGTGTCTACAACGCCTTCAAGGATGCAGAAGGACTGCGGTTTGAGTGCGAACAGGGCCGAGATATGGGTTTTGACGGCAAAAGCCTGATCCACCCAGCTCAAGTGTCCATTGCCAACGAGGTCTTTGGACCGGCACCAGAGGACTTGGCCCTCGCCCAAAAGCAGATTCACGCGTTTGAAGAGGCGGTTGCCAACGGACAAGGGGTTGCCGTGGTAGATGGTCGGATTGTAGAGAACCTTCATGTCGCAACAGCCAAGGCGCTACTCGCCAAAGCCAATGCCATTGCAGAACTCGAAGCAAACTCCGCTTGATCTCAGAAGCGGCCTGCCCTGATGGGGTGGGCGATACTTCTCATTGGTTTGTTCCTTTTTGTGGCAGGCCATGTATTCAAGCGTCTGCGTCCAGCAGACCACGCCGCGCTTGGCGAAAAGGCAAAGCTCTATGCGACCGCGGTTCTTCTAGTTGCGCTGGTGGCGATGATTTTTGGCTATCAGTGGGCGGGGTTCGTACCAGTATGGTCACCGCCTTCTTTCTTGGTCCATCTCAACAACCTGCTGATGCTGCTGGCGGTCTATCTGCTTTTTGCGGGAAAGCGCGGTGTTTGGCTGGCCTCAAAGATCCGCCATCCGATGCTGACAGCTGTCAAGACCTGGGCCGTGGCGCATTTGTTGGTGAATGGGGATCTTGCTTCGATCCTGTTGTTCGGCGGGCTGCTCGCTTGGGCCGTCTTTGAGGTGATCATCATCAACAAGGCTGAACCCGAATGGACACCTCCAGAGGCCAAAGGCGCGAAAACAGAAGTGGTCTATGCAGGGGCTGTGTTGATCATCTATATCGTGATCGGGCTGATCCACGGATGGCTCGGATATTGGCCGTTCGGATAAAGCCATGGCAACGCTGTACCGATTTCTGACAGAGGATGACACCTCTGCGTTCTGTCATAAAGTCTCTGCTGCGCTCGACGCCGGCTGGCAGCTCCACGGTGAGGCCAGCTATGCCTTCGATGCCGCACGTGGCGTGATGCGCTGCGGTCAGGCTGTTACCAAACATGTGGCCGGTCGCTATCGACCGGATATGAAACTGAGTGAACAGTAATGTCAGTAAAAACGAACGCGGGCTGGTTTTTCGAAGACTACAGCCTGGGTCAAGTGATCGACCACGCGGTGCCACGCACATTGTCTGGCGGCGAACGGGCGCTCTATCATGCGCTCTATCCGGCGCGACATGCGCTGTATTCCTCAGATGAATTCGCCCGTGCGGCCGGGCTGCCCCAAAGCCCATTTGACGATCTTGCTGCGTTTCACGTGGTCTTCGGCAAAACAGTTCCAGATGTTTCGCTGAATGCGGTCGCCAATCTGGGCTATGCCGAGGGGCGTTTTCTCGCGCCAGTGTATTCCGGCGACACGCTTCGATCGCAATCGGAGGTTATCGGTTTAAAGCAAAACTCTAGCGGTAAAACTGGCGTTGTCTATGTGCGCTCGAGAGGGGTGGAACCAACGCGACGATGTTGTGCTGGACTATATCCGATGGGTGATGGTGCGCAAAAAGACCCTCGATGCCCCTGCGCCCGAGACGATCATCCCGGATCTCGCCAAAGTGGTCGATCCGGAGACACTCGTGATCCCCGAGGGGCTCGATTTCACCTCTTACGACTATACTCTTGCGGGCGAGCCGCATCGCTGGGCGGATTACACTGTTGGCGAGGTGATTGATCATGTCGATGGGGTCACCCTCGAAGATGCCGAACACATGATGGCCACGCGTCTTTGGCAGAACACGGCCAAAGTACATTTCGATGCGACCTTCCGGCCCGATGGCAAGCGGTTGATCTATGGTGGCCATATTATCAGCCTGGCGCGTGCACTCAGCTTCAATGGGCTTGCCAATGCGCAGATGATCGCGGGGATCAACGCGGGGGCCCATGCCAACCCTGCTTTTGCCGGTATGACGGTCAAAGCCTGGTCAGAGGTCCTGGACCGCGCTGAGACCAAAGCCCCGGGGGTCGGAGCGCTGCGATTGCGGCTGGTTGCGGTCTCAAGTGACAGTCCCGCTGGTGCACTGAAAGGCGATGATGGGAAATACCTGCCCGACGTGCTTCTCGATCTGGACTATTGGGCGCTGGTGCCAGTTTAGCGCGCCGTTTTCGCGAGGGCGCAGGGCAACGCCAAGGTGATATGGTACTGTTCGGCCGTACTCAGGACACGCAGCATGGCCTCGACTTGTTCGACCAAGACGCTGGGGAGCCTTGTGACCACGACCCGAGCCATACGGTCAAAAAACACAGCTATTTGGGTATCGGCTAAGGGGATCGAATATAGTTGATTTTGTCTACTTAATCTAGATAATGACCAGCGCCGCCTTTTTTTGTTCGCCGGAGACGCAAATGAGCCAAGCCACTCAATCGCTGCTGTTGAAAATCTCTGCTGTTCTCTGGGTGATTTGGGGCCTGGTGCACACCTTCGCTGGCGTTATGGTCTTGGTGAGTGATGCCACCGGAGGTGTGCAAGCTATCGCAGATGCAATTCCGCCCGAAGAATTGGTGCTGGATTACCCTGCGGCGGCTGGCGGAATACTCAACCAACACGGTTGGAACTTGGCCTGGTTCGGCATCGCCACGATCATCGGGGCCGTCTTTATCTGGCGGGGCAACCTCACAGCGATCTGGGTCACGGGAATGGTCGGGGGGCTTGCGGATCTTGGGTACCTGCTGTTCGTTGATTTCCCCGGCTACGTGAATTTCTTTCCTGGAACGGTCATGACCTTCATTTCGGGTGGTGCCATCATCCTCAGTTTCATCGTTTGGCGTACGCAGAAATCCGCCTCTTCTTAAGTCATGATCTATCTATCTTTGGGATGAGATCCCAAGATTGCCAAAAAGCCCTGGGGTTACAAAACTCTTGCCTAGCTCTTGGGACTTTGAGAGTGAATCTGGAGCGCGCATGCTCTTGTGCACTCCTGACTTCCGATGTCTTTGCCGCGCCATGCGCCATTGGAAAAGAGATTCTGTCAGGAATTGATTTTGTGGCATTGGCC
>JBCDGN010000062.1:0-21863 GCA_038751255.1 Pseudomonadota bacterium | reverse complement strand
TGTCGGGCCAAGTCGATGCTGTGATTGGCGCTTATCGGAATTTTGAGCTCAATCAGATGGAAATCGACGGGGTACCGGGCCGCTGTTTCTATGTCGAAGAAGAGGGTCTGCCGACCTATGACGAGCTGATCTATGTCGCCAACAAAGACAGTATGAACAAAGACATGCTGTCGCGTTTCTTGCAGGCAACGGCGCTCGCCACGCAATACATTGTCAATCATCCCGAAGAAAGCTGGGAGATCTTTGCAGGCACGTCGCGCGAGCTCGATGATGAACTCAACGCCAAGGCCTGGGTGGATACGTGGCCCCGTTTTGCCGTGCGCCCCGCAGCGCTTGACCATGGCCGCTATGCCCGGTTTGAGGCGTTTTTGGTCGAGTCGGGCCTGATCAAGGACCCGCAACCCGTAAGCGCCCTTGCCATCGATTTGGGGGCACAATGAGGAGCTACGGCGGCATCTTTCCGCTCTGGCGGGCGGCGGCCGGGCCGGTCTGGCGGGACTACACCCGGCACCCTTTTGTCGAGGGCCTCGGCGATGGCAGCCTGCCGCGGGCCGCTTTTTTGCACTACCTTCGGCAGGACTACGTGTTCCTGGTGCATTTCTCGCGCGCCTGGGCCCTTGCCGTGACCAAGGCTGATACGATTGGGGAAATGCGCACCGCCGCCGCCACGGTTCACGCGCTGATCCTAGAAGAGATGGAACTGCATATCCGGCTGTGTGCCGAAGAAGGCATCTCGGAGGAGGAGCTTTTTCAGACCGAAGAGGACCAAGCCAATATCGCCTACACGCGCTATGTGCTCGACGCGGGTCATAGTGGCGATTTCTTGGATTTGTTGGCAGCCTTAGCGCCATGCGTGCTGGGCTATGGCGAGATCGGCCAGTCGCTTGATCCCAAACGGAGCCACGGTGCCTATCGCGACTGGATCGAGACTTACGGCGGCGCGGAGTATCAAGAAACTTGCCAGGCCGTGGGGACCTTGATCGATGAAGCGGTGGCGCGGCGCCTGGGCGATGCGCCCGAGGCGAGCCCGCGCTGGCACACGCTGTGCAACCGGTTTCGCGTCGCGACGCGGTTGGAGGTCGGTTTTTGGCAGATGGGCATCAGCGCGGCGTGACCGCTCCTGCGGTCACATTAGAAGGGCGCGCCCGCCTGGCCGAGGGCTGGCTTTTCGATGATCTGCGCTTGGACTTGGTCGCGGGCGGCTGGACCTGTCTATTGGGGCCTTCGGGTGTGGGCAAATCCACGATCCTCAGGTTGCTCGCGGGGCTCGACACCGGAGCGGAGTTTGAGGGCAATATCCGAGCCTCAGACACTGGGTCGGTCTCGTCGCGGGTGGCCTATATGGCGCAGGAGGATCTGCTGCTGCCGTGGCTTGATGTCCTTGGCAACGTGGTCTTGGGCGCACGTCTTCGAGGGCAAGCCCCAGATGAAGCGCGTGCAGAACAGCTGATCGAGGCCCTGGGTCTTTCAGTGCATCGCGGCAAGCGCCCCAAAGCGCTGTCAGGCGGTCAACGGCAGCGTGTGGCACTGGCCCGAACGCTGATGGAGGATCAACCGATTGTGCTGCTTGACGAGCCCTTTTCGGCGCTCGATGCGCGTACTCGATCAAAGATGCAGGATCTTGCGGCAGAGGTTTTGGCAGGCCGCACGGTCCTTCTGGTCACCCATGATCCGGCAGAGGCCGTGCGGTTGGGCGCACGGATCGTTCTGATGACCGGTTCTGGCATCCGCGAAGTTACCCCACCAGCCGCCCGCCCGCCCCGCGCTGTGGACGACGGAGAGACATTGCGGGTGCAAGCGGCGCTCCTACAAGAGCTGCGAGAAATGGCATGAGCGAGCGCGCCTGGCTTAACGGAGTGCTGGTTTCCTTTGGACTGATCCTGGCTTGGCAGGCACTGGTTTGGGGCGCCGATCTGCCGCCATTTATCCTACCGAGCCCGCCCCGCGTGGCCGAAGCCTTTTGGCAGAACCGTCACCTTATTGCCTGGCACGCGATGATCACACTGACCGAGGTGATCATCGGTCTGGCATTGGGGGCAATATTGGGTGCAGCGACGGCCCTTGGTCTCGCACTTTCCACCCCGATGCGCCGGATCATGCAACCGGTCCTGGTGATCACGCAGGCCTTGCCGGTCTTCGCACTGGCCCCAATCCTAACACTGTGGTTGGGCTATGGGCTTTGGTCCAAGGTGATCATGGCGGTTCTGATCATCTATTTCCCAGTGGCGTCGGCCTTTTTTGATGGGTTGATGCAGACACCCAAAGGCTGGCTCGATCAGGCGCGAGTGATGGGGGCGCCGCCTTGGCGTGTGCTGCTGCGCATCCGGGTGCCCGCTGCCTTGCCCTCTCTTGCCTCTGGTCTGCGATTGGCCGCGGTCTACGCGCCGATCGGTGCGATCATCGGTGAATGGGTCGGAGCGAGCCAGGGCCTGGGCTATCTGATGCTGTTGGCCAATGGCCGAGCCAAAATCGATCTGATGTTTGCGGCACTCTTTGCCTTGGTCGTGATGACATTAATCCTTTACCGATGCGTCGGTTGGGGCTGCGACGCGATTGTGAAGCGCGTGAGTTGATGCGGTTCACAAGCCCCTCATGCACTGTCAGAATTGCACATGCGTGATCGGTTTCTCTCCTTCGCCGCAGTGCTCCACCGTACGACAAAAACCTTTTGCGTTTGCGCTTTGGCGGTGATCGCGTCGGGGCAGTTGGCGGTGGTATTGCTGCGCTACGGTTTTGGAATCGGGTTTTTGCAGCTACAAGACATGGTGGCCTACGCGTTCGCCGCACTTGTGGTCCTGGGCCTTCCGGTTGCGCTCTCCGAAAACGCCCATGTCAGAGTGGATGTATTCCGCGCCCGCCAAAGCTTTCGCTGGCGACAGCGCTTTGACCTCTGCGGCCTGGTACTGTTGCTGATCCCAGTCTTTGGTCTGACGCTCTGGACCGTTTTGCCCGCCGTTGCGTTTTCCTGGAGCATTCAGGAAGGGGCGATCGAGACGGGCGGATTGCCAGGGTATTTTCTGGTCAAAACCTGCCTGCCGATTGCTTGTGTCCTGATGCTCATCCAAGGCGTGGCGTGGGTCTTGCGAGGCGATGATGGCTGAGGGCTTTTGGTTAATCATCTTTGGCCTGGGCCTTTTGGGCGGCATTCTGTCCGGCGTCCCGGTCCTGCTGGTCATCTCTGGCGTCCCGGTCCTGGTGGCTTTTCTAGCGGCAGGGTTCGGAGCTTTCGATCTGAGCTATCTGCAGGCCTTTCCACAGCGCGTTTTTGGCATCATGAACAACACGCTTCTGATCGCCGTTCCGCTTTTCGTGCTGATGGGCGCACTTTTGGAAAGATCGCGGCTGGCAGAACGCATGTTGCTTTCTGCGGCTGCTGCGCTTGGTGGCTCAGGACGTGCGCTGGCGCTCGCCGTCCTTTTGGTGAGCACCTTGATCGCCGCCTCGACAGGGATCATAGGCGCCACCATTGTGATGCTGGGGATGATCGCCCTCCCTGCGCTGTTGCGGGCAGGCGTCCCGGAACGGCTAAGCTCTGGCCTCGTGTGCGCGGCGGGGACGCTCGGTCAGATAATTCCCCCTTCTATCGTGCTGGTACTGCTCGGCGACCAGATCTCCAACGCCTATCTCGAGGCGCAGCAAGCGGCGGGAAATTTTGCGCCTTTTCCTGTCACTGTGGGCGATCTGTTTGCCGGGGCGATGATCCCTGGGCTTGTGTTGGTTGCTCTCTACGGCGCCTATGTGATCCTGCGTCTGCCGAGCACGAAAAGCCGCCCCAACAGCTCTGCACCTCCGATCAACGGTCTGTTGCGTGACATTCTGCCCCCAATCTTGCTCATCATCGCGGTTTTGGGCGCGATTCTGGCCGGTGTCGCCACCCCGACCGAGGCTGCGGCGGTCGGCGTCGCCGGGGCACTTTTGTTGGTCGCAACCAACGCGACGCCACGGCTTTGGTGGGTTTTTGCAATCGGCGGTGCTTCGGGGTTTGCCTTGGTGGGGTCCAAGCTGCTTGGCGTTGCCTGGCTCCCCCTCACGTTGCTCCTGACAGGTTTGCTGGTGGTGGGTTTGATCGCAGCCACATGGACCAGCGTGCGCAGCGGCGCCTTGGCTCCAGCTTTGGCGCAAACAGTTCAGGTGTCTGCCATGATCTTCGGGATCATCGTGGCGGCCTCTATGCTCAGCTTGGTTTTTCGGGGCTTTGGCGGTGTTGAGCTTGTTCATGATCTCTTCGACAGTCTCCCAGGCGAGGCCTGGGGCATGCTGATCGCAACGTTGTTCGTTGTGTTTCTGTTGGGCTTCGTTCTGGAATTTGTGGAGATTGTCTTCATCACAGTGCCAATCGTCGGTCCCATCCTATTGCAGCAGATCGACCCGGTGTGGTTTGCCATTCTTCTGGCGCTGAATCTCCAAACCTCCTTTCTGACCCCTCCCTTTGGATTTGCGCTCTTTTACTTCCGCTCTGTTGCACCAGAGTCGATCAGTACCGGGCAGATCTATCGCGCCATCGTGCCCTTCGTTCTGATCCAATTGGTGACTTTGATCATGGTTTTGATCTTTCCTGCGCTTGCGACCTGGCTGCCATCCATGTTGTTTGGGTCGTGACCGAGTTCGAAGGAGTTTTCCCGATGAAGCGTAGAAACCTGCTGACTGCCGCTGCCGCCGCCCCGGCCGCACTCGCCGCACCCGCCATCGCCCAAGGTGTTATGGAGTGGAAATTTCCCACGTCTTTCCCTGCCAAAGCGCCCGGCGTCGGAACGAACGCCACGAGCTTTGCGGAGCGCGTGAATGTGATGGCCGACGGACGACTGCAATTGAAGCTTTTCAGCAGCGGGGAACTGGTGCCGCCATTTGCTGTCCAAGATGCGGTGCAGCAAGGCACGGCGGAAATCGGTCACACAACGCCTTATTATGCCGCTGGCAAGAACCCCGCGCTCCACTTCTTCACCGCTGCTCCGTTTGGGCTCAGCGCAAATGAACAAACCGCCTGGCTGCGCTATGGCGGCGGTCAGGCGCTATGGGAGGAAATCTACGCAGAGCGCGACCTAGTGCCGATCTATTGTGGGAATTCTTCGGTCCAGGCTGCGGGCTGGTTCCGGAAAGAGATCAACTCCTTGGTTGATCTACAGGGCTTGAACATGCGGATTGCCGGGCTTGGTGGAGAGGCGATGCGCAAACTCGGCGTCAATGCCGTGCTTTTGCCTCCGACTGAGATCTTCCCAGCCTTTCAGTCTGGCGCCATCGATGCTGCGGAGTGGGTCGGCCCGATGCTCGACCAAGCCTTCGGACTGAACCGGGTCACCAATATTTGCTATGCGCCTGCGTTTCATGAGCCTTCAGCCAGCCTTGAGATCGTGGTGAACCAAGAGGCGTGGAATAGTTTAACCCCCGATTTGCAGGCGATATTGAAAAATGCCGCCGGCGCTTGTGCCACAGAATCCCTAAGCCAGTTTGAGTTTTTCAATGCGCAAGCTTTCGCGCAGTTGAAGGAAACAGGTGTTGAGTTCCGCGCCTTCCCACCCGATGTGATCGCAGCGCTTAAGGCAGCCGTCGCCGAGGTGATGGAAGAACAGGCCGCCGAAAGCCTCGACTTCGCACGGGTAAAAGAAAGCTATGACGCGTTTTTGGCGCTTGCGATACCCTACGCGGATGCTTTCACGGCACCCTCATTGACCCAACGGGGATAGAGCGATCAGACTTACAACTGGCCTCTGCAGGCGCAGCCTGCGCGGCCCAACGCCGGGCAAGCGGACCCGAAGGGTTCCGTGCCGAGCCGGGGGCGGGCGCGCCCCCTTTCCAAACCGGGCTGCTTGTCGTCGCCACACATCTAAAGGGAGGAACCAAGACATGACACCATCACTTCCAAGAACCGGCGCAATTGCACTCACACTGATTGCACTCAGCTTGCCGCTGGACGCCTCAGCGCAAACAGAAACAGCCGTGCCGATCAATTGCGCAACCGCCGAGGGTGATATCCGCGCCCTCAACTCAGAAAAAAAATACGCACAAGATCAAGTGGTGCGGAATGTCGCCTCTGTGACCCCAGCCGGGGCGCTTGTCGGGATCGTCACCGGCACCGAAGGCAAGCGGCTTGAGATGCTCTCTGGCGATTATGAGAAAAAGATCGATGAGCGCATTCAGGCAATCCAAGACGCCTGCGATCTCTAACCGCGCAACAATCTTCTGTACTCTGCACTGCGTAACCCATGGGTTACGCTTGCCCCTACGACTGTTCAAGTCTTGCCCTGTTTGAAGCAACTTCTTAGCCGCACGCGGCTCAACAGCGGGCGCAGCGATGTGGTAACAGTCATATGCTCTTTTCCCGGATCCCGATGTTGCGGCAAACCCTTGTTAGCGCCTCGCGAACAGCGCATGAAACCGCAAAGCCGCGAGGCGTCTCAGAGAAGTGATGGTGCGGCGAGATCGCGACGCGCATCTGAAGAAACTTCCCCTACATCTTTCCCAAGGCCAGCAACAGCGCCGTGGCTGTGCGGCCTTTTGTGATCTTAGTGGGTGCACCGCTCCCAAATCTTGATACCAAACTGCACGAGTGAGACCGTTTTGAGCTCCGCGAGACGAAACGCGAGTTTGGGCTGACCACACAGGGCCATCACCGAGCATTTCACCGACCTCATTTTCGACCGTAAAGAGCTCAAAAAACGTGTGCAGAAGTCGCGCAGCCCTATGGGCGAAGGCGATCTGGTGACCTTTCATATCGCCGCAAAGGTCATGGTGTTCCTGGAGCCGATGCGTGAGCTTCCCTGTTGGGTGATCATCCTCCTGCTGCTGACGCGGGATCGGGTTGATCCTCTTTGTCGATGGTGCTGACACGGCTGAAATACCCGATCTCAGATCCTGCCTGATCAAAAGGTGTTCGCCTTTATCGCCGAGCTCAAGACCCTGACTGACGCCCAAATCGAACTCATGGAATGTTGCAGACCTCAGCGCTTTTTTTGAACCAGGGTGGTTCTTCCGCTCTTAGCGTTATCCCAGTTTTTTGGGCTGACAGGACGCGCAAGACCTGAGCTGGCGCGATAGTTCGGGAAAGGCTCGGGCGACAAGACGGCGTCTGAGTTATTCCAAGGGAAGACCCACATAGTTCTCCGCCACCGTGCGCGATGCGGCTTCTGAGCTCGTAATATAGTCGAACTCAGCCCGCTGCATGCGCGTCTCAAAAGCGGAGTTCTCTGGAAACTGGTGCATCAAGGTTGAAAGCTGCCAGGAAAAGCGCTCCACCTTCCAGACCCGCCTCAGCACCGTTTCTGAATATGTCTCAATGTAGCGATCATTGCCGTTCAGATAGTGTTCAATCAGCGCGCGGGACAAAAGCCTCACATCCGCCACAGCAAGGTTCAAGCCTTTGGCGCCGGTGGGCGGCACAATATGCGCCGCGTCCCCTGCCAGGAACAGATTGCCGTAGCGCATCGGTTCGGCGACGAAGGACCGCAACGGTGCGATGGATTTCTCAAAGGAAGTCCCGGTTTTGAGATGTACGGCGGTCTCTGGGCCGAGGCGTAGGGCGAATTCTTCCCAAAATCGATCATCGGACCATTCCGAGACATCATCCTCGGCGTCGCACTGAATGTAGTAGCGGCTGCGGGTTTCTGATCGCATGGAGGCCAAGGCAAAGCCCCGATTGTGATTTGCATAAATCAGCTCATCACTGACAGGTGGCTGATCGACCAAGATGCCGAGCCAGCCGAACGGATAGACCCGCTCAAAACTGCGTAAGACGTCTGCTGGGACCGCTGCGCGCGAGACACCATGAAAACCATCGCAACCCGCGATGAAGTCACACGTCACCACATGCTCTTCTCCCTCGTAGTGAAAGCGAACAGACGACGTGCTGTGTTTCAGATCGGAAGGAACCACATCCGAGACGTTGAAGAAGAAGCTCTGGCCCTCCGTAAAGCGTTGTTCAAAGAGGTCCTTCGTCACCTCGGTCTGGCCGTAAACCACGACCGATTTGCCAACCAGCCCGGCAAGATCGATACGATGGCGGTCGCCATCAAAAGCCAGATCAAATCCATCGTGCCGCAGACCTTCCAAGTGGAGCCGTTCAGCAACGCCGGCCTCTTCCAAAGCCGCGACGGTCCCTTGTTCCAGGACCCCTGCGCGGATCCGACCTTCGATATAGGCGCGATCCCGTCGATCCAGCACCACTGTGTCGATGCCTGCATTCGCGAGGAACTGCGACAGCAACAGACCGCTTGGGCCCGAACCGATGATACACACCTGAGTCTTCACGTGTTTTGGCATCTGGTTCTCCCTTAAAGCACGCGGATGAGATAGAGCGATAAGATCGGCAGTAGGATCAGTATCGCGACCCGGAGGAGTTCGATGGCAAAGAACGGCGCGACCCCTCGGAAAATCACTCCCAGCCCGGTATCTGGTGAAAAGGATTTGATCACGAAGACATTCAGGCCCACGGGCGGCGTGATCAGACCAAGCTCCACCACGATCAGCGCGAGGATCCCGAACCAAATTCTCAGCTCATCCGTGGTCATTCCGAAAGCTGCGGCCTCTGCGCTTACATAGTCTCCCCCGTTCAGTTGGATCAGCACCGGCCAGAAAAACGGCACGACCACCAGGATCATCGACAGGCTTTCCATGAAGCAGCCAAGAATGATCAGGATCACCAGCATGCAGATCAGGATCATGAAGGGGTCCAAGGTGGAAACCGCAGCCCAATCGCTGAGACTGGCGGGCAGTGCTGTGCGGGCGAAAAACCCCTTTAAGATATCGGCTGAAAACAGAATGAAGTAGATCATCGAAGATGTTTTTGCCGTGGCCAAAAGCGCGGCTTTTAAGCGGGGAAAGGTCAGACCATCGTCGGAGACCCACCGCAGCAAAAGCCCATAAACGATGATCAAGAAGACCCCGATAGCGGCCGCCGGGGTGGGGGTAAACACCCCCATCCCAAGGCCCAGGATGATGGATCCAAAGATCAATGCCACTGGCAGCAATCGGCGGATGGCCAAACGTTTCTCGGCGTCGCTCATCGGTGCCATTTCTGGCGCAAGATCGGGATTGAGCGTCAGTCTGATACGGATCACGATCAGAAAGAACACCATAGCCAGAATGCCGGGGATGATGGCCGCCTGGAATATCTCTATGATCGGGGCCTCGACCACGATGGCATAGATCACCAACGCCACGGACGGTGGGATCAGAATGCCCAGCGTGCCCCCCGCCGCGAGTACACCGGTCGCCAAACCTTCGTTATACTTGAGCCGCCGCAATTCGGGCAGAGCCACGCGGCTCATTGTAGACGCCGTCGCGATCGACGACCCGCTCACCGCGCCAAAGCCCGCGCAAGCGAGGATCGTTGCCATGGCCACCCCGCCTTTGACCCGCCGTGTGAGCGCGCTGAGCCCTTGGAACAAATCGCGGCTCAAGCCCGTTTCCGCGGCCAAGAACCCCATCAGCACGAAAAGTGGGACAACCGACAGATCGTAATTTGCGACCGAGTTCCAAAGTGCTGTTTTAAATTGCAGAAGATAGGGGCCGAATTTGATGAAGGGTGACGCCAAGCTCAACACCCAAGTGCCCGCAATTCCAGTAATCAGCATGGCCAGCGCCACAGGGATGCGCAGCATGATCAGAACAAACAGCGCAACCAGACCATAGATACCGACAAGCTCGCGCTCCATCTTGGTTATTCCGGATCAAAAACGGTGAGCAGCGCCGCAAGCGCCCAGAGCACGCAAGACAGGACTGCAGTTGGCATGAAAATCCAGACCGGCCATCCCAAGACAGTGGTTTCCACATTGTCTGATCGTGTCTCTAGCGTGCCATACACCAGCATCACCGCCATGTAGAATGCCACGCCCGCGACCAGCAGAGCCGATAGAATGGATATCCCTTGGTTCATCGCTGCTGGTGCCTTTTGCATGAAGACGTCGACTGCCGCATGTGCGTGGTGAAGCTGCGCGTAGGGAAACATCGCAAGCCCCGCGACGCCGATCAGCATGGTGACAGCATCCTCGTAGCCTGGGAGACCTGAGACAGTGCCACCCCAGCTTCGGGCTATTGTATTCGCCGTAAACCCAAGCGCATTGATCGCGGTGGCAGCGACAATCAAGAGGAGCAGCGCGCCACCGAAGAGGGCCCAGCCGTTGATCAGCTTCGTTAGCAAATCTCGAAACGGCATACGCGCTGCCCCTGGTTTCATTGAGAATGGACCGCAATCGCGGCGCGGGCTGCCCCCAGAAGCGCGTCGGCATCGATCCCATTCGCGTTTGCCTCATCGGCCCATCGCTGAACGGTCGCTGCAAAAGGTGCGCCGAATTCAGCGGTCGCCTCAGCGGAAAGCGAGGTGACAGAGTTCCCGGCATCAAGCGCCCGCTGCACCCCTACCGGTTCGATCTTGTTCCACGCGGTTCCCATTGCTTCGGCCAGTGCGCGCCCTGACTGTTCGTCAATCACCCTCTGCAAATCTTCTGGAAGCGACTCGTAGCTGTCTTTGTTCATGGCAAACAGGAATGTCGCCGTGCCGAAACGCGCCCCGTCATGCAGATCCACCGACGCCGATGTCAGATCTGCCAAGCCGAGCGGGATCGCGACTTCGAACGGCACCAGACCTGCATCGACGGTCTTCTTTGACAAGGCTTGTGGCAACGCAGGAACTGGCATCCCCACAGGCTCTGCACCCATTTCTTCGACCATCCATGCGCCGGTGCGAGACGGGCTTCGAATTTTCAGACCTGCGATATCGGCAAGACTTGCGACGTTGCCAGAGGCCAGATGCAGCGCGTTGCCTGTGTGCACATGAACAAGGATTGGATGGATGTCTTCGAGCTCGGGCGCCAGCGCCGCCATCATGTCTTGGATGGCCAAATTGGTGGCCCGCGCGTCCCCTTTGTGAACGCCAGGTAGCTCGAAGACTTCGGTTCGTGGGAAAGTCCCTGGCGTGTATCCGGTAACTGTCCAAACGACGTCCACAACGCCGTCGCGCACTTGACTGTAGAGCTCGGGCGGCTTTCCCCCCAACGACATCGCTGGGAAAATCTCGAATGTGATGCGGCCGTCTGAGCTTTCTTCCACGGCTCTTGCCCATGGCTCGATAAGCATGGTCTGCGCCGGCGCTTTCGGGCTGAGAAAGTGCTGGATCGAGAATGTGTAGTCTTGAGCAAAAGCGGCGCTTGTCACGGCAATCGCCACCAAACTCGCACCTGCCCGGCAAAGCGCGCGCTGGAAATGAACCATGGTGTCCTCCCTTCAGTCCATTGCTTGACGCTACCTGACTTCGCCCGTGATGGAATGGACGTAAAGGACAAGATGTTGCACTTTTCGATCAAATGATCCTTCATGATGCTCTGTAGATCAGGGTCCGATCATGGCGCTTTCGATACCAAGTTACGAATTATACGGGGATTTTCTGGCAAGCAGGCTGTCAGATCCCGTACATTACGAAACGATCAAGGAACGTAGCAGCCAGCACAATTGGACTATCCGCATCCACCGGCATCGCGGTCTCGCGCAGATCTTTCTGTTTCGTTCTTCCGGTGTCCAATTTCAGATCGGTGAGTTTTCTCATACGAGCACCGAACCGATGCTGCTGATTATTCCACCTGACATTCCTCATGGATTCCGATTCAGCATGGACGTCTCAGGCGATGTGATCAGCCTGCGTCTTAGCGATATACCGATGGAGACGCGCCATATCTACCAATCGGAGTTTGGGGGGCTCGGTGGCATCCTAAGCGGGGCGGACTCAGAGAGTTTTGCCTCTATTGCCGCCTTGATCGCCCAGCTTCGCACCGCCTATGGCAGCATGTCACCAAAGAGGACACAGATCATGTTCTCGCTGGTGCACTTGATCGCGCTCTATACAACCAGCGACCAAAGCGAGAGACGCTCGCTAGGTCTTACCGGATCCAACCCAAAACGCGGTCGCTATGATGTTAAGGCAGAGCTCTTTTGTACCGCTTTGGAAAAGAGCTTCGACCAGGCGCTTTCGGTGTCGGACTATGCTGCGATGATCGGTGTGTCTGCACCGCAACTGACGCGGATTTGTAGAACCGCGCTCGGGTCGTCGCCCAATGATCTCGTGCGGCAGAGGCGTATCCTCGAAGCCAAACGTCTGCTCGAATATACACGGCTCAACATCTCAGAGATTGCGGAACGATGTGGATTTCAGGACCCGGCCTATTTCAGCCGCGCGTTCCGAGCGAAAACCAAAGCTTCTCCGGTCCAATACAGACGGGAACTGGAAAGAGAGTTCCCCATCGTAACCCCGGGCGCGTGAGGATTGGTATCTCATTCTGTCGCAAGCAGAGAGTATCGATTGCTCGACGCATTCGCGCAGTTTTTCTGATCAGGCCATATGGGGGGCTTTTTTCGGATTTCTCTATCGGTCTTTGAAATTCTTCTGGAACACCCAGTGAAGCGGCACACCTTCTGTGCTGGGGAATTTGCCTGAACGGGAGGACGTCATGCTTCACATCAGGACATGCAGAGCACTTAGGACTGCGGCCATTGCCCTCGCGGTCTGTTTGATCGCGCCCGTTGCGCAGTCCCAAACACTATCGGCAGAGGCCTCAGACCCGCGTGTGATGGGTTGGATGGAAGGGTTTCCACCCCCGCCGGACAAACTGATCACCCAACCGGATTCTGATTACTTCTCTTTCCCAAAGCTGCGGTGGTCTGTGTGCCACCTAAGAGAATTTCTACCCACGGAAGAAATCAGCCGAGGGATCGGCGCGCCAATCCCACTTGAGACGCTGCCGCCCGCACAGCTTTCCCAGATGGGCCAAGCCATCGATGGACTGAGTTTTCAGCCAATGAACAGCGATGTGCCGATGACTTGGGAGGCATCGCTCGCGGCCAATTACACCGATGGTATTCTTATCCTGCACAAGGGCCGCATCGTTTATGAGCGTTACTTCGGCTGTCTGACTGAGGACGGCAAACACGCCGCCATGTCGATGACGAAGTCGATCACCGGTCTTCTGGCTGAGATTATGGTGGTAGAGGGCGATCTCGACGATAGTCTGCAGGTTCGCGATGTGATCCCAGAAATCGGCGACAGCGCATTTGCAAGTGCCACGGTGCGTCAAGTGATGGATATGACCACCGGCGTGAAGTATTCAGAGGATTACGCGGACCCTAACGCCGATGTCTGGCTCTATAGCGCGGCGGCGAGTCCTCTGCCGAAACCAGAGGGATATGAAGGCCCCGATGGCTATTGGGAATATCTTCAACAGGTCGCACCCGATGGCACCCATGGGGAGGCGTTTCACTATAAAACCATCAATTCCGACATGCTGGGTTGGGTGATATCCCGCTTGTCGGGGCATTCGGTGACGAAGCTTGTTTCAGAACGGCTTTGGCGGCCCATGGGGGCGGAACAGGACGCTTATCAAACCGTGGATGCCAAAGGTGTGCCGTTTGCCGGTGGTGGGCTCACGGCAGGTCTGCGAGACTTAGGGCGGATTGGCCTATTGATGCTGAATGGCGGCGTCTTGAACGGCGAAAGGCTGTTCCCCGCAGCGGTGGTCGACAACATTCGCGCGGGCGGGGATCCGGCCAAATTTGGGGACGCCTTTCCTACGATGGGCGCGGCCAGTTACACAAGCCAGTGGTGGGTGTTCCACAATGACCACGGCGCCTTTGCTGCCCGTGGTGTGCATGGTCAGACGATCTATATCGACCCGACGGCCGAGATGGTGATCGTGCGTTTCGCCTCTTTCCCGCAGGCGCAAAACGGTTTCATCGACCCGACCTCTCTACCGGCCTATCAGGCGGTGGCGGAGTATCTGATGACCCAATAAGTGCGGCATTAGGGGCGGCGGCGTCTTTCACGATACGCGAAGCTTGTCGGCTAAGATCATCGCGAGGAACGCAAGAGCCGCCAAGACCAAGAACGATAACCGCATCCCGGTGAATTGAGCGACAAACCCAATGACCGGAGGCCCAAGCAGCATGCCCCCATATCCTAGCGTTGCGACACTCGCGATGGCAGGTCCAGCGGGCACATTTGGATCTGCGGCTGCGCGTGAGAAGACCAGCGGCATGACAACCGCGTAGCCGACGCCCATCAAGGCGAACCCGAAGAGGGCCGATCCGAAGGAACCGCCGAAGATCGCAATCAGGCAGCCCAGAAACGCTATGCCCGTACAAATGCGCGTGGTTTTGACGGGTCCCAAACTCTCAACCAAGACCCCACCCAAAAGCCGCGTGATCACCATCATGACACTGAAGACCGCGTATCCGAGTGCCGCGCGGGCCTCGTTCGCATCCGTGACAAGCCTCAGGAAGACGGCACTCCAGTCGGCCATTGCGCCTTCTCCCAACGAGGCTGAAAATGCGATCAGCCCGACGAAGACAAGCGGCCCGTGCGGCAAGGCCAGAAAAGAGGTCTCAGCAGGCGGGTTCTCATGTGACTTAGACACCAAAGGCGTCGTGCTGTTCATTACGGCGAGCGCACCGATACCGCCCGCAATCGCCAAAAGCGCAAAGTGCCAAAGCGGCGGAACCTGCAGACCGGCGGCGACAAACCCACTTGCTGCCCCGAGCCCTGCCCCAAGGCTGAACGTGGCATGGAATATCGACATGGTGCTGCGCTTCAAATGCTCTTCTACCCGCGCCCCCCAACCGTTCATCGCGACATCCATTGCGCCGTGAAACGCACCAAAAAGGAAGAGCGCGATGCCAAGCGTCAGAGGTGTTGGCGCAAGAGCGAGCAACACCAGCGACGGCGCATAGCCCCAAGAGCATAGTATGGTAAGACGGTCCGCTCCCCATTTTTCAGACAACGCCCCAGCAAAGGGAAAGGACACAATCGCCCCACCCGCAAGCGCAAGCAGCAACGCGCCAAGTCTGTAAGGCTCCAGCTCAAAACCGTCCTTAAATGCCGGAACTCGCGACGCCCAAGCCCCAAACAACAGCCCATTTAAAACGAAGGCTGCAACAACGGCCCGCCAGCTCGGGTCCCGGTACAAAGGCTGGCGCTCAGACATGGATCACCTCAACGCCTTCGTTTCGGAGTTCGGCGGTGTCAGGTGGGGTTGCATCGGTGACAAGACAGTCGATTTCGTCAAGGCCTAGAACCTTGTGCCGCCCTCTTCTTTGAAGCTTCGCCGCGGTCGCGACCACGACCACTTTGTCCGACATTAAGGCCATGGCGCGTTTGACGCCGGCTTCCAACGCGTCTTCAGCGCCTAGTCCGAAAGCAGGCCAAAGCCCGCAGGCTCCAAGGAAACACAAATCCGCCGCGATCTGCGACACAGCCTGTTCCGCTGCGCCGCCGGTGGTCATCGCGCCCTCCGGGCAAAGCGCCCCGCCGATCAGATGCACCCGTGCCCCGCGATGCAACGCCGCCAGCGCGACCGAAGGTGCTGGAGTGACGATGAGCCCCTGAAACTCAAGGGGCAGAGAGGCCGCCACGACGTTCATGGTCGTTCCAGCATCGATGAACACCGTGCCAGTTTCTGGAAGAAGCCGACTTGCCGGTTCTCCAAGTGGCACAACTTTAGGGTCCGGTGCATTGGCGCGGTCCAAATAGGTTGGCATCGTGCTGGACACAGGGATCGCACCCCCGCGAACACGGCGCACAAACCCTTGTCGTTCAAGCGCGATGAGGTCACGGCGCACCGTATCAATCGAAATGCTCAGTTCCGCGGCCAGATCTGACACGACCAGAGGCGCTCCGGCATCAAGGCGTTCACGAAGCAGGTTTTGTCGGGTCTGAGGATTGTTCAGGTCAATCATTTGCAGGTTTATGCGCCATTCAGCATATTTTTGCAGTATTCTGCAAATGACCGCTTTCGACACTGGTGTCAACCACGGCATCGGTCACTCTGCGCTTGCCGCTTTTCGCCACTCTCCAGTGGAGACTACAGTCTTATCATCCGGACCCCTTCACCCGTAAATCAGACGTCACCGAGTATCTCAGGTTATCAGAGACGCCGAGCAAATGCTGCAAATGGAGCCACTTTGACAGCGCGATCTCAGAGCCTTCATGTCTTGGTGCAGACAGCAGTCATAGGTTCACCAGACCTTTCGAAAAAACTCAATTAAACCCGTGCGTAAGTTTGGGTCCAAGCCATTTCCCTACTTGGGACAGGGAGAGCGCCGTCTCTTCGACAAGACTGGCCACTTAATCCGAAGCTAGCCGAAGTCTGCGGGATCTGACCAAGGCGGCATCTGTTGAATGGGATCATATGGCATGATTGGTGCGCAACCTCTTCAAGGTCGTGTCGTTTGAATTCAGGCCGACTAGACGTGAACTGGCATCGCGTGTTGCGCGCCGAGGCCGAAGACGCGTTTGTAGCGTTCCACCTCTTCGGTGGGGCCTAGTGCTTTGTTGGGGTTGTCGGATAATTTCACCGTTGGTCGATTGTCGGCGCTGACCGCTTTGCAGACCAAGCTAAAGGGCGCAAGCGCGTCACCCGGTACAAGACCGCGGAAATCATTGGTCAAAAGCGTGCCCCAGCCGAAACTGACCTTCACCCGGTCAGAGAACTGGAGGTGGAGCCTTTGCATCTGTGCCACATCCAGACCGTCCGAGAAAATCACCAGCTTCTCGCTGGGATCCTCGCCGCGGTCCTGCCACCAGCGGATTGCGGTCTCGGCACCTTGTGCCGGATCGCCGCTATCGATGCGGATCCCGGTCCATCCCGCCAGCCAGTTCGGGGCGCGGCGCAGAAACTCGGCGGTGCCAAAGGTGTCAGGTAAAATGATCCGCAAATTGCCATCATGTTCTTCGTGCCAATCCGCAAGGACCTTATAGGGCGCCTCTGCAAGCGCCTCGTCGCTCTCGGCCAGAGCAGAATAGACCATCGGCAGTTCGTGAGCATTGGTGCCTATGGCCTCGACCTCACGGCGGAGCGCAATGAGACAGTTGGACGTGCCCGCAAAGCTTGGCCCCAATCCCTCGATCATCGCTTGGACGCACCAATCCTGCCACAGGAAAGAATGACGCCGCCTTGTGCCAAAATCAGCCAGTCGCAGACTGGGGATGGCACGTAATTGTTCGACCTTTTCCCACAGTTTGGTCATCGCGCGGGCATAGAGAACCTGAAGCTCAAACCGACCGAGATCTTTGAGGACGGCGCGTCCGCGAAGTTCCATCAACGCAGCGAGTGCGGGAATTTCCCAAAGCATGACTTCGGGCCAGAGACCTTCGAAAGTCAGCTCATATTGGCCGTCGCGCTTTTCCAGGTGATAGGGCGGCAGGCGCAGGGCTTCGAACCATTCCATGAAGTCGGGGCGAAACATCTGGCGTTTGCCATAGAAGGTGTTCCCGCGCAGCCAAGTGCTTTCACCGCGGGACAGCGAAAGCGAGCGGATATGATCGAGCTGTTCACGAAGCTCACCTTCATCAATCAGCTCCGCCAAGCGGATCGATTTGGACCGGTTTATCAGGCTGAAGGTGACCCTTGTTTGGGGTTTGTTGCGGAACACCGACTGACACATCAGGAGTTTGTAGAAGTCGGTATCGATCAGCGAACGGACGATCGGATCGATCTTCCATTTGTGATTATAGACGCGCGTCGCAATATCGACCATCGGCATGGTCCTCCTGAGAGGTGTTAGAGCAATCTAGCACCTGCGGTGCAAGACAGCAGAATCCCACCTCACGCCTGACGCGGAGAGCGCCGATATGCGAAGAAACACCCTAAAAACAGGAGAGACAGATTGAGGTTTTGCCCGATCAGTGGGCATCTGTATTGCAACAATACGTCTCTCGGGGCGCCTGCGAACTGCGCTAAAATTGAGCGTGCTTTGCGCGATGTCTGCTAAGAGGATCGCCGCATTGTAGTTGAAGCTCCGAAAACTCCCCAGTTCCTCAAAGAGGGAGAAAAAACCTGTACCGGAAACGCTCTGTGGCGCGGTCGCTGAATCGGGAATCCAGCTGAATAGCTTGCCCGACACTTGAGTTCTGATTTGGTCGACAAGTAGTAGCTGAAAAAAGCGCTGACGGTACTTTTTATCAAGCGTCTGTTTTTCCTCAATTATAGAGTTATGCGTGGGTCTTTCTCTGGACATCTCTCACAGTGAGGATTTCCAACACGCCCGACCTATCTCTTATTCAGATCGCTCGGGCCACCAAAGCAGTTAGGCAGTGTTTGGGTAGCGCTGTCGGTGAGACTGTCGCGAGCCTTCTGATGTGAAGAACGCAACCGTGGCATGCATCGATATTTTAAGTCTTCTGGCCCTGCGATCCGCTAGACCAACTGGACACCAACCGCGGTCATTGATGACCTCGCCGCAGCAAGCGAGCCATCCAGGTCGATGGCCCGGCTATGGCTGCTGAGAACGTCAGCCTCAAACCCCAGACGCCGTGCATCAACGGCAGAATAGTGGACACAATAGTCCAACGCCAACCCAACAAATGTCAGGTGGGTGATGCTGTGGCTGCGCAAATAACCTTCGAGGCCGGTGGTCGTTGTGCGGTCATTTTCAAAAAACGCCGAATAGCTGTCGATCTCGGGTCGGAAACCTTTGCGGAGGATGAGTTGAGCGGCGTGAAGGTTGAGCTCGGGGTGAAAGTCAGCGCCGTCTGTGCCTTGAACACAATGATCGGGCCAGAGCACTTGAGGCCCGTAGTGCATTTCAGCGAGCTCAAATGGACCCTTCTCATGATGTTGACTGGCGAAAGAACGGTGATCGGCGGGATGCCAATCTTGGCTCAAGATCACCGTTGAGAACTCTGCCATAAGTGTGTTGATCGGTGCGACAAGGGCGTTCCCACCAGCCACCGCCAAAGCACCACCTTCGCAGAAATCCTGCTGCATATCGATGACAATCAATGCCTCGTTTTTTGCGCTCATGGCTTATCTCCCACCACTTTCGTCCATGGCTACGAAGCCCCAAGGGCAGCGTCAACCACCACGCAGGACTTGGAAAGGGGTGCTCCCGCCCCCGGATCGGCACGAGGCTGCCGCCTCGCTTGCCCGGCGTTGGGCCGCGCAGGCGGGCTTTCGCCCGCCTGCCAGCGCGTCGCTCTTACCACGACGAGGGAAGGAGAGGGGCTTGCGACCTGCTATGCGGCTAGGCTAGAGCGCAGGCCATGTTTACTGTTGCGGCGCTTTATCATTTCACTCGGTTCGAGGACCCGGCAGCTTTGCGCGGGCCCTTGGCAGCAACTTGTTGCAATGCGGGTGTTAAAGGCACGCTTCTGTTGGCGCCAGAGGGGATTAATGGGACCATAGCCGGTTCGCGCCAGGGGATTGACCGTGCTTTGGAAGCGATCCGCGATTTACCGGGATGTGCCGCGTTTGTATGGAAAGAGAGCAGCGCGCATGTGCCGCCCTTCGACAAGCTCAAAGTTCGGCTGAAGCGCGAGATTGTCACCATGGGGCAACCTCATGTCGATCCGACCGCTGCTGTTGGCGGTTATGTCGACCCGAAGGACTGGAACGCGCTTATTTCTGCTTCTGATGTTGCTGTGATTGACACGCGCAACGACTACGAAGTCGCGATCGGCAGCTTCGACGGCGCCATCGATCCCGAAACCAAAAGTTTCAGCGCCTTTCCAGACTGGTGGCGCGCCAACCAAGACCGGTTCAAAGACAAGCGCATTGCCATGTTTTGCACTGGCGGCATTCGTTGCGAAAAATCCACCAATTTTCTGATCGGCGAGGGGGTGGAAGAGGTCTATCACCTGAAAGGTGGGATTTTGAAGTATCTCGAAGAGATGCCGGAAGAGGACAGCCTTTGGCGCGGAGAATGCTTTGTCTTTGACCGTCGTGTTTCGGTGGGCCATGGGTTGCGCGAGGGGCCGCATGTGCTCTGCCATGGGTGCCGGCGACCCTTGATGCCCGAAGATCTCAAACGTGCGGAGTTTGAACGCGGGGTGAGTTGCCACCATTGCGAGGCTGAGACCAGTGACGCTGACAAAGCACGGTTTCGTGAACGCCAGCACCAGCTTGATCTTGAGGCCAAACGGCGCAGGACCAAATCCTAAAGGCATAACGCTTGCGGAAATTGCCATTGCAGCGCGCCGCGGCTTGGGCCAAAAAAATGCCCAACACGTAGTGACTGCCGCCGAAGGAGGCATTTGTGGGTCAGGATCTTTGGAAACTCATGGCAGCGGGTGCGCTTTTTGGGCTGCTGGGCTGCACCTCAGACTTGCCGGAGGATGTGAGCCAAAGCGACCTGGGTGCGTTCAAACTCGACCGCCTTGTCGTGATCGTCGATGAACCGCAGCAGCTGCCGTTTTCGCGCATCATGGATGATGCGTCCTTGGAGAAGGCTTTGGTCGATGCGGTCGAACCAGCTTTTCGCCGGTTCGACGGGGATCAGCTTTACACGATTGGCATCAATCTTCAGGGCTATTCCCTGGCTGTCCCTGGCGTCCCTGTGGTAGGCGCCCCCAAAAGCTTTCTCGCTATGTCGGTAAACGTCTACGATGACGTCCCACGGCGCCTCAATCCATCGCCCAAACGGATCATCGTCACCGAAGATGCGGGCGCGGATACTGTCGTCGGCTCAGGCTACACGCAAAGCGGCATGTCGCAGCTCGACGAGCTGGCTGACAACGCAGCTGTCGCCATAGAACGCTGGCTGCGCGCCAATCCGGAGTGGTTTGCGCCCGATCCCGACACAGAAGAGCCCGCGCCCGGAACCTGACCTTCCGCGCTTACGCCCAAGATGTCTTGTCTTTCTTATCTTCCCGCGATAACGAGCGCGCCGTATTGGACTGGGGGGCCACAACAGGCCCGCATGGAGAGGCGCCGCGACCATGGCAAAGGAAAAGTTTGAACGCACCAAGCCGCATGTGAATGTTGGCACGATCGGGCATGTTGACCACGGCAAGACGACGCTGACGGCGGCGATCACGAAGTATTTCGGCGATTTCCAGGCCTATGACCAGATCGACGGGGCGCCTGAGGAAAAGGCCCGCGGGATCACCATCTCGACCGCGCATGTGGAATACGAGACCGACGCCCGCCACTATGCCCATGTGGACTGCCCGGGCCACGCCGACTATGTGAAAAACATGATCACCGGTGCGGCCCAGATGGATGGCGGCATCTTGGTGGTGAACGCCGCGGACGGCCCGATGCCGCAGACCCGCGAGCACATCCTTCTTGCGCGCCAGGTCGGCGTGCCCGCGCTGGTCGTGTTCATGAACAAGGTCGACCAGGTGGATGACGAGGAGCTTTTGGAGCTCGTCGAGATGGAAATCCGCGAGCTGCTCAGCGAATACGACTTCCCCGGCGACGATATCCCGATCATTGCGGGCTCGGCGCTGGCGGCGATGGAGGGCAAGAACCCCGAGATCGGCGAAGAGAAGATCAAGGAGCTGATGGCGGCGGTCGATGAGTATATCCCGACCCCGGACCGCCCGGTCGATGGCGATTTCCTGATGCCGATCGAGGACGTGTTCTCGATCTCGGGCCGCGGCACCGTGGTCACTGGCCGGGTCGAGCGCGGCGTGATCAATGTGGGCGACGAGATCGAAATCGTGGGCATCCGCGACACGCAGAAAACCACCTGCACCGGCGTTGAGATGTTCCGCAAGCTCTTGGATCGCGGCGAGGCGGGCGACAATATCGGTGCGCTGCTGCGTGGGATCGACCGCGAGGGCGTGGAGCGGGGCCAGGTGCTCTGCAAGCCGGGCTCGGTGAACCCGCACACCAAGTTCGAGGCCGAAGCCTATATCCTGACCAAGGAAGAGGGCGGGCGCCACACACCGTTTTTCGCCAATTACCGGCCGCAGTTTTACTTCCGGACCACGGATGTGACCGGGACGGTGACCCTGCCTGAGGGGACCGAAATGGTGATGCCGGGCGACAACCTGAAGTTCAACGTGGAGCTGATCGCACCGATCGCGATGGAGGAAAAACTCCGCTTCGCCATCCGCGAAGGCGGCCGCACCGTCGGCGCCGGCGTCGTCTCCAAGATCATCGAGTGAT
>JBCDGN010000061.1:0-22069 GCA_038751255.1 Pseudomonadota bacterium | reverse complement strand
TTAGATTTTTCTGGCCCTTGGGCTTCCTTTCTTTGTTCAGTCGTCCAAGTTTTTAGCGGTGTCATGATTGAACGACCGTGATGCGGTTGAGACTGGCCATTCGGGAGTAATTTCTGGCGCGCTGCTTTCTTGCCGGATAGGCTTCCCCAAAGGAAGCCTGCGGGGTGCCCATGTCAACGATTGCCAAAATTACCTTGCTGATGGTGGTCTTTGTCGACCTTCTGGGGCAGGGGCTCGTTTTCCCGATCATCAACTCCCTGATCATGGAGCCCAGTTCGGGCTTTCTTCCGAAAGACACGCCGTTAGCCATGCGCCACTTCAACTATGGCTTGGTCGTTGGGATGTTCTTTCTGTCCTGGTTTTTGGGCGTGGTCTATATCGCCAAAGTCTCTGACGCAATCGGACGGAAGAAAGCGATGCTGGTCTGTCTTTTCGGCGCTCTCATCGGCTACATCCTGACTATCCTGTCGCTTTTGGTCGGCAGTCTGTGGCTTTTGATCCTCGGCCGTTCGATCACTGGGTTTACCGCAGGCAATCAGCCGATTGCTCAGGCCGCCATGATCGATGGCAGCACGGATGAGGCCGACCGGGACCGCAATGTAGGCTACATTATCACCGGAATAAGCTTTGGCATGGTGGGTGGGCCAATCATCGGCGCTTTTTTATCCGACAGGGCGGTTCTAGGCAGTTTTGCAAGCATGCAACTGCCGTTCTGGGGTGCGCTCGTACTGGTGGCTCTGACGATCGTCATGGTTTTGCTTTTCTATAAAGATATCCGAGCGGAGCGCGAGCCCTTCGTCTTCCGCCCATTCGATGTCATCGACAGTCTTTTGAAGGTACGCACGCAGCCTCTCGTCCTCGAACTGCTGCCCGTCTACACGTTCTTTATGATCGCCAATGTGACCTTCTACGTGTTCATTGTAAATTATCTCACCAGCGCCTTTGGATATGGCGTGATCGGCGGCTCTATCGCGATGATGGTGATCGGGGTGGCGCTGGCAACGTCGAGCACCTTCTTGGTAAAGCCTGCCCAGGAACGTTTCTCAAAGCGGTCCATCTTGCGCATTTCACTTATCGCGATGTTTGTTTGCGCGATTGGCTTCATCAGTATGAAGAGTGGTGCGCTGACCTATATCTGGCCATTCTTCTTCTATTTGCTGTTCGGCATCGCCTATCCAACCATGCTGGGTTTGTTTTCCAGCAGTGTTGAGCCAGAAGAACAGGGCTGGGTCATGGGGGTCACCACAGCGGTGTTTTGCCTTGCCGGTGGGGTGATGTCTCTGATCGGCGGCTGGCTGATGGGGATCGAAATCCGGCTGCCCTATTACATCGTGATTATCTGCGCGGTCTTGGGGCTTGTCTTGATGTTCACCACGTGGCGCGGCAAGCGCATCCGGGTTTTGGTCGATAACAAACCACCCTCCCATAAACCCCCGCCCGGGGTGGTGCAGCGCTAGGCCGCCATCCGTCAGTGAAAGTCTCGGCTGGGGAAGAGCCGTTTTGCCTGTTCACGCGGATGCATCGCACGCGGCGGGTAGCGTGGATTGCGCGGGGCGTCATCAGCTTGCGGCTGAGTGATCCCCACGGCCTCATCCAACGGATGACCCAGATCAGAGAGCTTGTCGGACAGATCTTCGATGTGATCGGCGATCAGATGTACGACGATGCCTTCGCGTTCGAGCCGTCCCGTGACCCGCAACAACCGCCCGCCCATCACCATGCGGCGGTAGCGTTCATAGATCTTTGGCCAGACCACTACATTAGAGACCCCGGTTTCATCCTCCAGCGTCAGGAAAATGACACCCGAGGCGGTGCCGGGGCGCTGGCGGGTGATGACGAGCCCGCACACGCTGAGCCGTTGTAGGGGCACGGTGACCAGTTGGTCATGTGCCGTCAGGCCCGGCAGGCTGGGGCGGAGCAGTTCCATCGGATGGGCGCGCAAAGTCAGGCGGAGCGCAACGTAGTCCTCGACCACCTCTTCGCCCAGATGCATCGTGGGCAGGGTCACATCGGGTTCCTTTGCGCCTTCGCCATCCCCTGTCTGCGCGAAAAGCGGCAGCGGTTTTGGCGCTCGTATCGCGCGCACCTGCCACAGCGCGTCGCGCCGCATCAGTCCTATTCCGGTGAAGGCATCAGCCTCGGCCAGACGTTCCAGCGCGGCAGGGGGGATCCCGGCGCGCAGCCAAAGGCTTTCGGGATCTGGATAGCCATTGGCACGGGCGGCCACGATCCAATCGGCGTCCTCTTCCCGAAAGCCCTTGATCTGGCGAAATCCCAGCCGAAGCGCGAGCGCCCCATCAGCACGTCGCTCCAACCGGCTGTCCCAATCGCTTTGATTGACGCAGACCGGGCGCACCTCCACCCCGTGATCGCGCGCATCCCGCACGATTTGGGCGGGCGCATAAAACCCCATCGGTTGCGAATTCAGCAACGCGCAGGCAAAGACTGCCGGGTGATGGCATTTCAGCCAAGACGACACATAGGTCAGCATGGCAAAGGCTGCTGCGTGGCTTTCCGGGAACCCGTAATCGGCAAAGCCTTCGATCTGGGCAAAGCATTGCTCGGCCACCTCAAGACTGTAGCCATTGTTGCGCATGCCTTCCAAAAATCGCGCGCGCTGTGCCCCGATTGTGCCCATGCGTCGAAACGTGGCCAGCGCACGGCGCAACTGGTCGGCCTCTTCCGCGGAATAGCCCGCGCCGACCACGGCAATCTGCATCGCTTGTTCTTGGAACAGAGGCACGCCGAGGGTTTTCTTAGTCACCTCTTCCAGCGCCGGTCCGAAGGGTTCGGGCGCTTCCAGCCCCTGACGGCGACGGATATAGGGTTTGACCATGCCCCCTTGGATCGGGCCGGGTCGGACGATGGCGACCTCGATCACCAGGTCATAGAAGGTGGCGGGCTTCATTCGGGGCAGGAAATTCATCTGCGCCCGGCTTTCCACCTGGAACACACCAACCGCATCGGCCCGCTGCAACATCTCGTAGGTCGCGGGGTCTTCTTGCGGGACCGCTTCTAGGGAAAGCTCCAGCTTGTCATGCTGGGCCAGCAGATCGAAGCTTTTGCGGATACAGGTCAGCATTCCAAGCGACAGCACGTCGATTTTCAAAATACCCAAGGCGTCGATATCGTCTTTGTCCCATTCGATCACTGTGCGGTCTTCCATCGCCGCGTTCTCAATCGGGCAGAGCGCGTCGAGGCGACCTTGGGTGATCACAAACCCACCCACATGCTGGCTGAGATGGCGGGGAAAGCCGATAACCTCACCGATCAGCCGGATGGTCTGGGCCAGACGCCGGTCGGAAGGATCAAGCCCAAGCTCTTTGATCCTTTCGGGATCCGCCCCGCCATTGGACATGCCCCAGATCTGCCCCGCGAGACTGGCGGTGACATCTTGGCTAAGCCCCATCACCTTGCCGACCTCGCGAATGGCGGCGCGCGAGCGAAAATGGATCACTGTGGCGCAAAGCCCGGCGCGGTGACGGCCGTATTTTTCGTAGATCCATTGGATGATCTCTTCGCGTCGCTCATGTTCGAAATCGACATCGATATCCGGTGGCTCGCCGCGATGGCGCGAGATGAAGCGTTCAAACACCATGCCGATCACATCCGGGCCGACATCGGTGATGCCCAAGAGATAACACAGGATCGAATTGGCCGCCGAGCCGCGTCCCTGACAAAGGATGCCCCGCGACCGGGCCTCGCGGACAATGTCATGGACGGTCAGGAAATAGGCCGGGAAGTTGAGCTCTGCGACCAGGGCCAGTTCCTTTTGCAAAAGCTTGTGCACCCGTTCCGGCGTGCCGTCGGGATAGCGCCGTTGCAGGCCCTCATGGGCCAGCTTTTCCAGCCGGGCCTGAGGGCTCATGCCCTCGGCAATCTCGTCGGGATATTCGTAGCTGAGCTCACTCAGACAAAAGCTGCAGCGTGCGGCAATTTCCAGAGAGCGGCGCAGCGCGCCGGGATGGTGCCGGTAGAGCCGCGCCATATCCGGCGCGCCTTTCAGCCGCCGCTCGGCATTGGGCAGCGCCTTTTTGCCGATCTGATCGATGGTGATCCCTTCGCGCAGGCAGGTCAGGACATCGGCCAATTGCCGCCGCCGGGCCCGGTGCATCAGCACATCGCCCACCGCGACCATGGGGGCTGACAGCCGCAAGGCCAGCGCGGCACAGGCATCGAACCAGGCTTGGTCAGAGCCGTCATAGCGCGGCGCCGCCCCCAGAAAGACAAAGCCGGGATAGCGGCGGAGCAGGTTTTGGATCGGCGTGCGCACCTTCTTCAGATCAGCCGGCGGCAGTGCAATCAGGATCATGCCCTGACAGCCCTGTTCCACATCGCGCAGATCCAGCAGGCAATCGCCTCTTTCGGCGCGTCTTTTGCCCTTGGTCAAAAGCTGGGACAGCCGGTGATAGGCCGCGCGGTCGGTGGGCAGCGCGAGCCAGTCGACCGGGCTGTCTCGCAGCACCAGCCGGGCCCCGACAATCAGCTTTGGCAGCCGCGGAGCTTCAGGGCGAGGCAGGTCCTGAGGCTTGCCCACCTGCTGGCGCGAACAGCTATCGATCTGGTTGGAGGACCGCACGCGCAGGCTTTCCTCTTTCTCTTCACGCAAGGTTTTCAGTGCGCTATAGGCCCGCACCACCCCGGCCAGCGAGTTGCGGTCGGTGATGGCGATGGCCTCAAGATCCAATTCCGCCGCGCGCAGCACCAGTTCTTCGGGATGCGAGGCGCCGGTCAGAAAGGTGAAGTTTGAGGTCACGCAAAGCTCGGCATAGGCTTGGCGTTTGGCGGGGGCTGGCTGGTTCATACGAATTCCCCCTGCACAAACCATCCCGGCTTTTCGGGGGTGTAGAACAGCCAAAGCCGACGACCCTGATTGGTGTCGAGCTTCCAATAATCCCGCAGGCCCGAGCGCCAATTGTCATCCTCCAGCCACCATTCCGGGGTGATCCGTTCGGGCCCGGTGGCGCGCGCGGTGGTCAGCGACATCCGGCGCCAGCGAAACCGTTGCGGCGGGCGCGGCCCGGTCCCGGCGATGGGCTCTGGCGGGAAAAGCCGGGGCGGGCGCGGACGCAGGCGCACCCAGGGTCCTTCGGGCGCGGAAAAGGCCGCCGCGGCGATGGTGAAGCTGCGTTCGGGGATATGGCTGTCGGCGGGCAGAAAGCGCTGCACATTTTCCAACCCGATCCGCGTGCCGATGCGGGTAATCAGATCGTTGAGCTGATCTGGGCTGCGCCGCAGGGCTTCAGAGCCAATTTGCTGCACCGGCAGAGGTTCCGTCAGCGTGGCCTCAATCCGGACCTGATCGATGCCAAAGCCCGCATCAACCTCGCTGAGGCCCCGTTCGAAGAGCGGCAATATACGCGTCGGATCGCGCATCGCTGTGGCCAGGCGCAGCTCAACCTCTTGATTGGCCTGATCGACCCGGCGAAGCGTCAAGCTGATCTGCCGCGCGCCGCGCCCATGGGTTTTGAGCTTGTCGCAAAGCGGCCCCAGCAGCCGGTCGGCGATCCCCATCACGTCCTGCAACAGCCCGATCGGCTCTGGCAGCGTCATGCGCAGGCCGAAATGTGGCGGCTCGGTTTCGGGTGTGACCGGTTCGGGCAGCGCGCCGAGCGCTTGGTCAAGCCGGGTGAGCAGATCGGCCCCAAAGCGCCGCGCCAGAGGACCACGCGCGGTCCGGTTCAGATCGCCGATCTGGCGCAGCCCCAACCGCTGCAACCCGGTGACGGTGTCGGGGTCCAGCCGCAAGGCGTCGACGGGCAGATCCTCAAGCCGCTGCTCTGGCGCCTCTGCGCCGTAATGTGCAAAGGCCCAAGCCGCGCCACGGGTGGCGGCATATCCCAACTGAAGCGCGAGGCCCGCCCGCGCGGCCCGCTGGCGCATATCGGCGAGCATCGCCTCGGACCCGCCCCAAAGATGCGTGGCCCCGGTAACATCGAGAACCAACCCATCTCGGCCCTCGCGCCCAACCCAGGGGCAATAGCGCAGCGCCCAACGGCGCAGAGCGGTCAGAAACCGTGCGTCCAAGTCGGGCCGGGCCGGGGCGCTGATCAGCGCGGGGCAAAAGGCGCGGGCGTCGGAAAAGCTCATGCCGCGGCTTAGTCCCGCCCGCTCGGCGGCGGCGTTCAGGCAGTAAAGCCGCTCGGTATTCTTCTCATTGAGCGTGAGCGCGAAGGGTCTGTCATTTGGCTGCGCGCCGAGATCCGCCAGACGGCCTGCCCGGAGAACCCGGTCGCTTGGGAGCCGGGGAAACCACATGCACACGACGCGTCTGCCGGTCCCATCGAACATGCCACAATCCAGTTGTTCCTGATTTGTTCTTATTAATTTCCCATTGCATCAGAGTCGAGTCCTCCTCTGCGGGATCAAAGACTGGGCTGGCATGCCATCGGGTCTCTGCGGCATTCGATCCCATGCCCTCGGGGATCAGGCAAAGCCCCGTGGTTTTACCCGCCTTCGCCGCAAGTTGCAGTCGTCGCCCTTCGCGCAGATCGAGCGGACGGGTGGTCTCAATCACCACAAATTCAACCGCGCCGTCTTTCAGCGCTTCCTCGGCCACTGCGATGCTGTCCGTCTGATCCGGGCATTGCGCCACCAGAAGATTCGCGGGGTCAAGGAAATCGGATAGCCCTATGGGGTTCAACTGGTCCGACAACCAGGCTTCACGAATCCACAGAATCTTAGCCTGCGCCTGTGCCCCAAGCATCGCCGCAAAGCCCATCGCAGCGGGGCCAAAGACCTCGTGCACGCGCCCCTGCCGAAGCGGGAGGATATCAAAAAGACTCTGCTGCATGTCCCAAGGCTACACCCAAGATGTCGGTTCTTCGATACCGTGCAGAATTGGCGCCAGAAGCGCTGAGGGCAAGGGCCTAAGTCGAGGTGACTTGGTCTTCATCGCTAAGAGCCAGAATCGCTCTCATCTGCCCGGCGAGCTCCGCAGTCTGTTCGGCCAAGGGGCTGCGTTTGCGCCAAATCATCCCGATCTTGCGCGCCGGTTCTGGCGGCGTGAACCGCGCCAGCGACACCGCCGCGGACCGGGTTTCAATCTTAACCGCCATCTCTGGGATCAGCGTGACGCCCATGCCGGCACCGACCATTTGTACAAGCGTGGCCAGTGAGCTTGCCTCTAGGATCTCGCGTGGCCGCGCTGGCCCGAGCTTGCAAAAGGACAGCGCCTGATCGCGAAAACAGTGACCCTCTTCGAGCAGAAGCAAGCGCATCTCGCGCAAGGCTTCGGCATTGGGAACCGGAAGTGCGGCGTCGGCTTCGGGCCGCACCAGCACGAAGGTTTCATCAAAAAGTGCGAATTCAGTCAGTGCGGGCTCTGAGACTGGCAAGGCAACCAGGGCTACATCCAACCGACCGTCTTGCAGCTCTTCAATAAGTTTTGAGGTGATAGCCTCGCGGATATGGATGTCCAATCCCGGCGACTGAACCTTAAGCTGACCGATGAGCTTGGGCAGCAGATAGGGTGCAATGGTGGGAATCACCCCAAGTCGCAAGCGGTGCAAGCGGTCATCGCTGGCTGTGCGGGCCAAATCCTCAAGCTCATCCACGGCACGCAAGATGTCACGGACGCGCGGCGCTATGTCCTCGCCAAATCCGGTGAGGCGAATCTGCTTTATGCCTCTTTCGAAGAGCGGTGTGGCAAGCGTTTGCTCAAGCTCTTTAATCTGCATCGAAAGAGCAGGTTGGGTCACGCCGCAGGCATCTGCTGCATGTCCGAAATGGCCGTGAACGGCCACGGCTTCGAAATATCTCAGTTGTTTGAGCGTCAGAATGGCCATCAGTTATTCTTATCTCAATGATCAGAACTTTCAACTTAAGCTAATCGGCTGATGCTGTTAGAACGATTCCAGAAAGAGAAGTGCATTGGGTTTGCCGTCGTAGTGGTCGCGTCTGTTGATAGTGATCTGACCCTTGTGGGAATGCGCTTTTTCTTTGCCTCGATATCCCTAATGCTGCGCCGGTGTGAATGGGGTGCAGCGCTTAGCAACACCATGATCGGAGAGACACATGGACGGAGCTCAGCTCGACAATTCTGGCAAATGCCCGGTGATGCATGGCGGTAACACGTCAATGGACAAGCCGGTCACCAAATGGTGGCCGAATGCGCTGAATTTGGACATCTTGCACCAGCACGGTGCGCGCACCGATCCAATGGAACCGGGCTTCGACTACCGCGCCGCGGTGAGCAAATTGGACTTTGAGGCGGTCAAAGCGGATGTCACGGCTTTGCTGACCGACAGCCAGGATTGGTGGCCTGCGGATTGGGGTCACTACGGCGGCCTGATGATCCGTTTGGCCTGGCATTCGGCAGGTTCCTACCGGACGGCAGATGGTCGCGGAGGTGCCGGCAGTGGCAACATCCGCTTTGCGCCGCTGAACTCTTGGCCCGACAATGCCAGCCTCGACAAAGCGCGTCGCTTGCTCTGGCCAGTGAAGAAGAAGTATGGCAATGCGCTGAGCTGGGCGGATTTGATCATCCTGGCGGGCAACATGTCCTACGAATCTATGGGGCTTAAGACCTTTGGCTTCGGCTTCGGTCGCGAAGACATCTGGGCGCCTGAAACCGATGTCTATTGGGGATCAGAGAAAGAATGGCTCGCGCCAAGCGAAGAGCGCTACGCGGATCTCGACACCCCTTCGACGCTCGAAAACCCGCTGGCTGCAGTGCATATGGGCCTGATCTATGTGAACCCCGAAGGCGTGAACGGTCAGCCCGATCCGATGAAAACCGCCGCGCAAATCCGCGAAACCTTCGCCCGGATGGCGATGGATGATGTAGAAACCGCTGCGCTTACCTGTGGCGGGCACACTGTCGGCAAAGCCCATGGCCGCGGCGCCGTCGATGAGATCGGGGTGGAGCCAGAAGCTGCTGGGATCGCAGCACAGGGTTTTGGCTGGGCCAATCCGGGGCAAGACGCCAAGGCAACCAACGCCTTTACCTCAGGCATTGAAGGCGCATGGACCAAAAACCCGATCGAGTTCGACATGGGCTATTTCGAGATGCTCTTTGGCCATGACTGGGAACTGACCAAATCGCCCGCAGGGGCGTGGCAGTACAAACCAGTTGAGATCAAAGAAGAGGACAAGCCCACCGATCCAACCGATCCATCGATCCGTCATGACCCGATGATGACGGATGCAGATATGGCGATGAAGGTCGACCCTGTCTATAACGCGATTTGCCAGAAATTCATGGCTGATGCGGAGTTTTTCAAGGACGCATTTGGCCGGGCATGGTTCAAACTCACCCATCGCGATATGGGCCCGAAAGTGCGCTATATCGGCCCCGATGTCCCGGCAGAGGACCTGATCTGGCAGGACCCGATCCCGGCTGGCTCGACGAGCTACGATGTTGACGCAGTGAAGTCGAAAATCGCGGCGAGCGGCCTGAGCGCAGCAGAGATGATCGCCACCGCATGGGACAGTGCGCGGACCTATCGTGGCTCAGATAAGCGGGGCGGGGCCAATGGCGCTCGGATCCGACTTGCACCGCAAAAAGACTGGGAAGGCAATGAGCCAGAGCGTCTTGGCAAGGTTCTCGATGTCCTCACACCAATCGCAGCAGACAGCGGCGCCTCGCTTGCCGATGTAATCGTGATCGCCGGTAATTTGGGGGTCGAAAAGGCCGCGAAGGAGGCGGGTGTCGAGCTTAGCCTAGACTTTGCCCCTGGCCGTGGGGATGCCAGCGATGCGCAAACCGATGCGGATAGCTTTTCGGTGCTTGAGCCCATCGCGGATGGTTTCCGCAACTTCCTAAAGACAGACTATGCTGTCAGACCCGAAGAAATGTTGCTCGACCGGGCGCAACTGATGGGTCTGACCGCGCAGGAAATGACGGTGCTGTTGGGCGGGCTCCGGGTCGTTGGTGCAAACTATGCCGGCAATGCTCATGGTGTTTTCACTGACACTGTTGGCGCGCTGAGCACAGATTTCTTCACCAACCTCACCGACATGACCTATAGCTGGCACCCGCTTGAGGACGGCAGTTACGAGATCCGTGACCGCGCAACTGGCGCTGTTAAATGGACCGCGACCAGCGCCGATCTGGTCTTTGGGTCCAACTCGGTGTTGCGGGCCTATGCCGAGGTCTATGCCCAGGACGACAACAAAGAGAAGTTCGTCCACGACTTCGCTGCGGCCTGGACCAAGGTGATGAACGCAGATCGGTTTGATCTGGCAGCGTAGTCTTACAAGGCCGGGCGGGAGATCATCTCCGCCCGGCTTCTACCCAGTCATGCTCATTTTTTAGCGATGGTTTGCATGCGAGCCCGCAAAACTCCTTTGTCACGATTCGAGCGCCTTTTCGTAGGTTTTTCTCGCCACGGAGAGATGGACGTAGAAGAAATGGACCTAAAGACAGCACAGGGCGAGCTTAACAACTGAGATCGGAGCAGTCGTTTCTGAGAGGTGCAAGTAACGGGCGCCGAGAAGTTTCGTGCCTCACATTGGACATGGAGGGGGCTTCCTAGGCCTGATACGTGCAAAGACTTTGTGACCTAAGCTTACGGGTTCGGCGTTACGTCGATTGCATAGGCCATACCCGGATTGCGCATAGGTATGTTTACCGGTTGGGGCGCTGCATCAAAGTCGAAGGCGGTCATGCTAACGCTTCGGATGGCAGGATTGTCAGACGTGTGAAAGTAGACTGTCAGGTTCTTCAGGTCGTATGCGACGGTATATTGTGTGGCGCTATACTCCAGCGGCGCCAGTTCGCTCGGATTGGGATTTTCGTCTGCTGATGGAAGCGGCAGTTGAAAACTGTCAAGAATACGCATCACTTCGCTTACTGTGTCGGAGCCGCCGGTGGTAGGACGGGAGGTCTGTGTCCAGGCAAGTGCCCGGATGAAGCGCGATGGAGGCGTGTAGTCGCCAGGTAAGCCGATCATGCCCGTACCGACCCCGATCGGTGCCATATCAATACCCTCGACCTCGATTGTGGGCCAATCCACGGCGCGCAGGTTTAGGTAGTTGCGTACATTGGTGACATGCCAGTCATAGGGCGGCGAGTTGGTCATCACCCCAAGCGTTTCCTCGTGGATGTTCAGTTCTCCATCCACGTATTCCACAATGATCTCGTCCCCAGATTTATCAGTTATGGCGTAGTGGACCGGGGCGGCCATACCCAACTCTGGCGTCACGATCGGGACAACACGTACGGATTGAAGTGCCTCCTGAACCTCCGCAACCGTCGCGAACTGGCTGAGCATGTAGCCAACGAAGTCAGGCGGTGCGATAGAGTTCGCTGCCTGATCTGGAAGATAATCCTGAAACTCAGCGAAGCCGGGCAGGTAGAGTAAAGAGATGCTGAGACCCTCAGAATTCATGCCATCCCCAAAAAGCATCTGATCAAGCAGGGTGACGCCGGTAACGTCGTAACGCGCTGTCCAAGACGCGCCAGGTTTGCCATCGGGCATGTCCATTCCCGAAAGCTCTGTTCCTGCTGGAAGGAAGGTCATGACCGGCAGCAAGTCGAAGCTTCCCCACTCCATGGTGCGCGCTGCCACCACAGTGCCATCTGAGCCAGTCAGCGAGATAAATGTGCAAGCGCTGGCAGTCGTCGACGAAAAGGTCAAAGCAGCCGTCAAAATAGGTGCGCAAAAAAACCTTACAGTAGTCATTGCTTGGTGCTCCGCTGTTGTTTCAAGCGTCATGCTGGCCCTGTCAGTATGCGGCGCTTCAGGACACAGGTTCATTTTAACACGGTCACAGATTTGAGCCCAGAACGATCACTCTGGCCCAAACAGGGTCTTGTCGGAAAGCTTGTTACGCAGCTTTGTAGTAGCGCATCGACACGTGCTCTGCCTCTGCGAAGAACAACCAGCGTTCAGTCACGACCCCAACAGCGGCAGAGAGACAGGCTGTCAGGTAGAAGATCGCGGCCAGAACGGGACCAGATAGAAGCGCCAAAAGCGCCAGCACAAGCGGCGCTCCGAAGAGGCAGAGCCACACCAGTCGCCGTAGTTTCTCTGCATGTTTGCGCCCCACTTCATAGCCCATCTCGCGCATCACGAAATTTGGTCGCGTGTGCGGTGGATCGAGTGGTTTTACTGCCCCAAATCGGCCCAGACCGGTGACGTCTTCCATGGTTACTGGGTCGGGGTCTTCGTCGATTTTCTGCCAATATTGGCGTTTCAGCGCGGCGGTCAGACCAAGCATGGCCAGCGCCAGCAAGCTCGTCCAAATCGATGCCGCGCTCGCGAGAGCCAAAAGAACGGCAAAAAGCAATGCGCCAGTGGCGGCACCGAGCATCAAATAAATTGGTGCCACGGTAGGTTGATCCCATTGCCGGATGGTCCTCAGCGAGGCGTAGATCATGCCGGTACAATAGACAGTGACCACCGCGCCGAGCGCGGCGAGCAAGCTCAGCCAAACCGTGAGGGTGCTTTCGATCCCGAAAAGCCAGCAGAGCCCCAAAAGCCCTGAGGGGACATAGGTTGCAACTGCTGCGACGCCTTCGCGTGAGAGCCACGAGCTGCGCCATTGCGAGAACGCCCGATGGGCGCGTTCGGGATGACCCAGATGCGCTGCTGAAGATAGAAGGCCTGCGGTGATCAAAAGCAGAGCGACGATCAAGATCACCAAAAGATACCAAGGGCTCACCTGGAGCATCCCAAAGGCGTAGGTGATCGTCATCCAAAACAAAAGCCCGTAGCCCGCGCCAGAGGCGGTGGTGAAAAGTATGACGGAATAGGCGGGATGCATCGGCGCGTCCTTAGCTTAGGCTGCGGTCGATCCAGGCAAAGAGCTTGCCCAGTTGGGTGGTGTCTGTCGTGGGCGGCGTCTCTGCGGCCTCGGGCTCCTCTGCCACGGGCAGGTTAAGTGGCTCGCGTGGCGGCAGATAGCGATTGACTGGTTTGTAGCCAAACTCTTCGAACAGCCCATAACCGTCGCGCTCTGCCACGGATTTTGACACCGCGCTCTCAGGATCCCCCAAATCGCCAAACGCACGCGCACCCGTGGGGCAAGCGCGCACGCAGGCAGGCACACGGTCTTCTTCGGGGATGTGATCGTTGTAGATCCGGTCCACGCAGAGTGTGCATTTCTTCATCACCCCGTCGTCGTAGTCGTATTCACGCGCGCCATAGGGACAGGCCCAGGAACAGAGCTTGCAGCCAATGCAGGTGTCAGGATTGACCAGAACGATGCCGTCTTCTTCGCGCTTGTACGAGGCCCCAGTTGGGCAAACGGTGACGCAATCAGGCTCTTCGCAATGCAGACAAGAGCGCGGGAAATGCACCGTCCGGCCCCCGGCCTCGTAGGAATGGATGCGGTTCAGCCAGGCCCCCGAGGGGTCGGCGCCATAGGGATCGTGATCGGACAAAGGCGCACTGTAGCCGCCGGTGTTCCATTCTTTGCAGGAGGTCGCACAGGCATGGCAACCCACGCAAATATCGAGGTCAATGACCAAGCCGAGTTTCTTCTCGGTCTTCTCCGGCAGAGTGGTCATTCGGCAGGTTCCTTCCATTGCTTGCCATAGGCGAGCCTCTCTGGGCTCGGCGCTTGGCTGGCGTCTCCGAGGGATTCGAAATAAGGGGCAGTGGTGCCAGTGTTGTCAGCTTTCTCGATCCCGACCCGCAGATCGAACCAAGCCGCTTGGCCTGTGATCGGATCGGAGTTCGAATAGCGATAGCCGCCGCCGCCCGCGGGCAAAAGCTCTGAGATCAGGTGGTTCAGCAAGAAGCCTTCCTTGCTCTCGGGTGCGTCCTCGTCCAAGCCCCACGCGCCCCTGCGTTTACCGATAGCGTTCCAGGTCCAGACAGTGTCGGGGTTGACGCCGTCCATCAACCGGACCTGACATTTGACCCGGCCCTGGTGCGAACTCAGCCAGACCCAATCGTCATCCTCGACCCCGATGGTTGCCCCAACCGAGTGATGGACATAGAGCCGATTGGCCGCCGTGATTTGACGCAGCCAGGCATTTTGGCTGCCCCAGCTATGGTACATATGCATTGGTCGCTGGGAGAGCGCATGAAGCGGAAAGCGCGCTTCATCGACCATGGTTTCCTCAAAGGGCGGGTACCAGAAAGGCAGCGGGTCGAAATAGGATTTGATCCGGTCGCGATGGCTATCGGGGGGCTGGCGGTCGCCGAACCCTTCGGCAGCCAGGCGGAATTTCTGCAATGGTTCGGAATAAAGCTGAAACACCGTTGGGTCCGCAGAGGCGCGAATGCCTTTTTGGATGCCCCAATCAAGGTATCCGCGATTGGCATGTCGGAAATAAGCGTGCTCTGGATCCAGGTGCAGCCCGAACCAAGAACCGTTTTCCAAGTAGTGGTCGAGTTGATTGGGATTGGGCTCACCGGTGCAAGTCGCGGTCCCGTCGGTGCCGCGCCATCCAGCCAGTGGGCCAATGCCGGGCTTGCGCTGGTGATTGACCATGTAATCGGGATAGCCGCCCGGGAATTTCGGACTGCCATCGTCATTGGTGAAGGCTGGGAATTTTAACCTGTGCCCTAAATCGATCAGCACCTCTTGGAACCCGCGCACATCGCGGTCGGGTTTGACAACTGGATGGCGGATCGCATCGGCGACCAATTCAGGTTCTGATATCGGCCGGTCAAGCAGCGAGATACAATCGTAGCGCTCTAAATAGGTGGTGTCCGGCAGGATAAGATCGGCGAAAGGCACAGTCTCGGAATAATAGGCATCCGAATAGATGATCTTGGGGATCACATAGTCGCCGTTTTCATCCGTCGCTGTCAGTGCCTCAATGGTTCCCGGCACATTCATCGACGAATTCCAGGCCATATTCGCCATGTAGAGGAACAGCACATCGATGCCGTAGGGGTCTTTGGCCGCGGCATTGTTGATGACCATATGCATCAAGCCATGGGCCGACATCGGTGCGTCCCAGGAAAAACCCTTGTCGAGCCGGTTCGGCCCGCCATTGTCATCCAGCAAAAGATGTTCCGGCCCATGGGGAAAGCCTAGATGGGGGCCGCCAAGCGGCATTTCCGGCTTAATCTCGCCCGCAGCGCCATGCGGCAGAAGGTTTGGTGGGGTCTGTTTGGGATAGGGTGGTTTGTAGCGAAACCCGCCAGGGCAATCAATCGAGCCGAGCAGGATCTGGAGGATATGGATCATCCGGCAGGTATGAAACCCATTAGAATGGGCCGAAATGCCCCGCATCGCGTGCATCGAGATCGGCCGGCCGATCATCTTTTCCTGACGACGCCCGGCCCAATCGGTCCAAGGCTGGTCGATCACGATCTCTTCTTTGAAAGCGACATGGGCAAGCTCTGCCGCGATGCGCTTGATCTGATCGGCGGATATGCCGGTTTGCTCAGCGACCGCCTCTGGGGCGTAGGTGTCGGTCAGAAACCGCTCTGCCAAAAGCTCGAACACCGGTCGCCCGCTCCGCCCATCGGGCAGCGTGCGGACGCCCGTGAGCGCCGGTTTTGCGTCTGTGTTTTTGCACCCCGCAACGGCCTTGCTGGCGGTGCAATAAACCAGTTGCTCGCTGTCTTCTCCGCGCGCGAAAAGCCCGTGATCTTCAGCACCGGGCGCGTCGATCACCAGCCAGGCGGCATTGGTGTAGCGCAACAGGTAGTCCAGGTCGACTGATTGGGTTCGGAACAGCTCATGGATCAGGGCGCCAACGAAGAGCCCGTCGGTTCCGGGCCGGATCCCCACCCATTCATCGGCCACCGCGTTATAGCCAGTGCGGATCGGGTTGACCGAGACCACTTTGGCGCCGCGGGACTTCAGTTTGCCAATACCGATTTTGATCGGGTTGGAGGCATGGTCCTCTGCCACACCGAAGATCATAAAGTATTTGGTCAGGTCCCAATCGGGATCCCCAAATTCCCAAAACGCCCCTCCAAAGGTATAGAGCCCTCCGGCCGCCATATTGACCGAGCAGAAGCCGCCATGGGCGGCGAAGTTCGGCGTGCCGAATTGCATCGCCCAAAGGCCGGTCAGCGATTGCGATTGATCGCGTCCGGTGAAAAACGCGAGTTTCTTGGGATTGGATTTCCGGATCGGCTCTAGCCAGCTGGTGGCGAGTTGCAATGCCTCTTCCCAGCTGATTTCCTCAAACTCACCAGAGCCGCGCGGGCCGACCCGTTTGAGCGGCGCATGCAAGCGGGCAGGCGAGTAATGCTGCATGATGCCCGCAGACCCTTTGCCGCAAAGAACGCCCTTGTTCACAGGGTGATCGCGGTTGCCTTCGATGTATCGCACTTTGCCGTCGCGCAGATGCACGTCGATGCCACAGCGGCAGGCACACATATAGCAAGTTGTTTTCTTTATCTCGTCGGAGACTTTAGGCGATGTGTCGAGTGCGGGTTGGCTGCGCGGCATTGGGTTTCCTTGAACGCGGGGCGATCACCTGTGACAGGACCTTAGCATAAGTCCAAACGCCGCCAATGATTTGACGATGACACGAAAAAAGCGCCCCTGGACGGAGCGCTTTCGCCAAACTGGCCTTATCATCCGGGTCTCAGTTCAGGGCAGAATCGCTGATCGCGTGGGTCCATGCACCCTCCGGCTCTTGTGTAATTACCGGATCAGAACCGCCGGCCAGCAGTGTGTCAACTGTCCGTTGATAGTCGGCGGGGTCGAGCGCGCCGTTGGATCCCGCCGTTAGTTTGGCGATCTCGCCCATCATCCGGACCTGGTGTTCTTCGGTTTGAGCGCCGGTATCGTCATATTCCAGAACAATCTCGGCGGCTTCTTCATGGTTCTCCTCGGCCCATTTCCAGCCTTCCATGGAGGCGGCGACAAAGCGGGTTAGCATATCGACCATCTCGGGGTCAGAGAGGTTTTCTTCGAGCGTATAGAGCCCGTCTTCCAATGTGGCGACACCATGGTCTTCGTATTTGAAGGTGACAAGTTGATCGTGATCGAGCCCTGCATCTATGACCTGCCAATACTCGTTGTAGGTCATCGTCGAGATGCAATCGGCTTGGTTTTGTAGCAGCGGATCAACATTGAACCCTTGTTTCAATACGGTAACCCCTTCGTCGCCGCCTTCGGTTTCAATGCCGAGTTGGCTCATCCAGCTCAGGAAAGGGTACTCATTGCCGAAAAACCACACACCCAAGGTGCGCCCCGGGAAATGACCCGGTTCTGCCACGCCGGTTTCTTTTAGACAGGTCAACATCATGCCGGAACTTTTGAAGGGCTGGGCGATATTGACCAGAGGCAAACCGCGTTCCCGGGCTGCGAGAGCGGCGGGCATCCATTCCACAACCACATCGGCGCCGCCACCTGCGATCACTTGGGTTGGCGCGATGTCAGGGCCGCCGGGTTTGATCGTGACGTCGAGATCAGCTTCTTCGTATAAGCCCTTTTCCAAGGCGACATAGTAGCCTGCGAATTGTGCCTGGGTGACCCATTTAAGTTGTAGTGTCACATCATCATCTGCAACGGCAGCACTGCCACCGAGGGCAACCGCGAATGCGGCAAGCGAACTCATCAGTTTAGGGGTCATCTTCAGTCTCTCCTGTTGTTGAAGTTATCTGCGTTGGGATGGATGCCAGAATGTCGTGCTGCGCTCAGCAAGCGCGATCAGTCCGTAGAAAGCGGAACCCGCGAGGGCTGCCACGACGATCTCGGCCCAGACCATGGCAAGCTCTAGTTGGCCAATGCTGGTGGAAATTCGAAATCCCATGCCAACGATAGGCGAGCCAAAAAACTCAGCAACGATTGCGCCGATCAACGCCAAAGTTGTTGCGATTTTCAGTCCGTTGAAGACAAAGGGCATCGCCGCGGGCAAGCGCAACTTCCAAAAGGTCTGCCAATAGCCTGCCGCATAGGTGGCCATCAAATCGCGCTGCATAGGCTCGCTTGCCCTCAGACCTTGAACCGCGTTCACCAGGATCGGAAAGAACACCATCACAACCACAACGGCTGCCTTTGAATGCCAGTCAAAGCCAAACCACATTACTAGGATCGGCGCTGTCCCAATCACGGGAAGTGCGGCCATAAAGCTGCCCACAGGCAGCAGTCCAAGCCTAAGAAACTCGTATCGATCGGCTGCAACAGCCACAGCGAAAGCGGACATCGCGCCAATCAGATAGCCAGTGAGGGCTCCCTTAACGAAGGTCTGGATGAAATCGGCGCGCAGGATATCGAGCTCTTGAGCGAAGGTGACGGCAATCGCACTGGGGGGCGGTAGGATAACACCTGGCACATCGAGCCCGCGCACAAGACCTTCCCACACCACCAGAAGCGTGATCCCGAAAAGCATCGGGACAGCGAACTTGCCAAAGCGCGTCTCGGCCAGCGGAGAGGCGGCAATTTTGGTGTTTAGCCAGTAAGCCGCGGCCCAGAAGATCAGTGCAAAGAGCGTCCAGATCAATGGGCGATCCCCATCCGGCGCAGGGTGATCCGTTCTGCCAACGCAACGATCCCCACAAGGATCGCAGCAAGGACCGCTGCAGCAAGAAGCGCCGACCAGATCTGTACCGTCTGTCCATAGTAGCTGCCGGCCAAGAGCCGTGCGCCCAGACCCGCTACCGCCCCGGTGGGGAGCTCTCCAACAATCGCGCCCACAAGGCTGGCCGCGATCGCAACCTTGAGCGAAGTGAAGAGATACGGGACCGATGAGGGCAATCGCAGTTGCCAGAACACCTGCGCGCCATTGGCGCTGTAGGTCTTCAGCAGATCAAGCTGCATCGGATCGGGACTGCGCAGGCCTTTCACCATGCCAACGACAACCGGAAAAAAACTTAAGTAAGCCGAGATGATCGATTTGGGCACCAATCCTTGCAATCCGATGGAGTTCAGGACCACGATGATCATGGGAGCTATGGCGAGGATCGGGATGGTTTGGCTGGCGATGGCCCAGGGCATCACGCTCATATCCATCGCCCGGTTATAGACGATGCCGACCGCCAAGAGGATTCCAAGCCCAGTGCCGATGGCAAATCCCAAAAGCGTCGCTGACAGAGTGATCCAGCCGTGATAGATAAGACTGCGTTTTGAGGTGACCTTCTTTTCAACTGTGGTCTCCCAAAGCTCAACCGCCACCTGGTGGGGTGCGGGTAAGCGGGGCCTTTTTTGAACCATGGTGTCTTGCAGCACTTCCACAGGGCTGAGTTGCTGCTCTGCCCTGGCTGCCTGTTGGAGCGTCCAAGTGGCATTCATCCACGCCGCAGCGACGTACCAAACGCCGATGATGACCATGACAACTGTTAGAACAGGGACCAAACTGCGCATCATTGGGTCAGGCTAGTCCTCATAGGCATGCCCCGCGCGCAGCCCTTCGCGGACGCGGTGCGCGACGGTCAGGAATTCTGGCGTGTCACGGATATCGAGGGGACGTTCCGGGGGCAGGGGGCTCTCGATCACATCTGTGATGCGGCCGGGTCGAGGGCTCATGACCACAATCTTGGTCGAAAGATAGACTGCCTCAGGGATCGAATGGGTCACGAATCCAATGGTCTTGCCGGTCCGCGCCCAAAGCGCCAAAAGCTGTTCATTGAGGTGATCGCGTACAATCTCATCAAGCGCGCCGAAGGGCTCGTCCATCAGCAAGATCTCGGCATCAAAGGCCAAGGCCCGTGCGATGGATGCGCGCTGTTGCATGCCACCAGACAACTGCCAGGGATACTTCTTGGCAAACTCCGAAAGACCCACCAGATCGAGCACTCGTGCGACACGTTCTTTTTGCTCGGCCCGGGAATAGCCCATGATTTCCAGAGGCAGGCGCACGTTCCGCGCCAATGTCCGCCAAGGATAGAGCCCCGCAGCCTGGAACACATAGCCGTACGCCCGGGCGCGGCGGGCCTCGTCGGGGCTCATGCCATTGACGGTCAGTTGCCCACTGGTCGGGGTTTCCAACCCTGCCACGCTGCGCAGGAACGTGGTCTTGCCGCAGCCCGAGGGCCCGATGAAGCTGACAAAATCACCCTTTCGGATCTCTATATTGACGTCTTTCAGTGCCTCGACGATGCCGTCGCGGGTCTGAAACACGAGCCCTAGATGCTCTGCGCCGATAACCACCGGGGCTGTCGCAACTGACCTGTCCTGTGGGGGCTCTGCGAAGCCATCGATCTCCGCCTGATTGAGCATGCTTGCCTTAGACACCCGACGGGATGTTGAGCGGATCACGCTCGATCTTCCGTGGCGTGTTCAGCGCCTTCCATTTCGACAGAGACTTTGCTGCTGAGTGGAACGGCTTGCGCGGCACATAACGGCCGCGACCTGGCACAGGCTGACTGTTTTGACCCCAGGCCCAAATCACTTCGCCGCGGGACAGCGTGTAGCGGGCCTGCGCCGTGACCTCGATCCCTTCGAAAACATTGTAATCGATGATCGATTTCTGAGAATTGGCGCTGATGGTTTTCGAGATCTTGGGGTCCCAAACTACGATATCGGCGTCAGCTCCGGGAATGATCGCCCCTTTTTGTGGAAAAACATTGAGGATCTTCGCGATATTGCTGGAGGTTGCGGCCACGAACTCTTCCGGCGTGATCCGACCGGTTTCCACACCCTTGGTCCAGAGCACTGAAAGCCGGTCTTCCAACCCGCCGGTTCCATTTGGAATGCGAGTGAAATCGTTGATCCCCATTTTCTTTTTCTCAGTGCCGAAAGCGCAGTGGTCGGTGGCCACGACTTGCAGCGATCCTGCCGCGAGCCCAGCCCAGAGCCCGTCTTGATGTTCAATCGACCGGAAGGGGGGGGACATGACCCGACGCGCGGCATGTTCCCAAGAATGGTGGAAATACTCGCTTTCATCGAGGGTTAGGAATTGGATCAGCGGCTCGCCATAGACCCGCATGCCTTTTTGGCGCGCCCTGCGGATCGCTTCATGCGCCTGTTCGCACGACACATGCACGATATAAAGCGGTACATGGCAGGCATCGGCGATCATGATCGCACGGTTTGCGGCCTCGCCTTCGACCTCGGGCGGGCGGGAATGGGCGTGGCCTTCGGGGCCCGTCATGCCCTCGGCCATGTATTTCTGCTGAAGCTCTTGGATGATGTCGCCATTTTCGGCATGAACCATAGGTAGCGCGCCAAGTTCTTTACAGCGCGTGAAAGAGGCGAACAGCTCGTCATCTTCCACCATCAACGCGCCTTTATAGGCCATGAAATGCTTGAAGGAGTTCACGCCCATTTCGACGGCGGTCTTCATCTCGTCAAAGATTTGCTCATTCCAGCCGGTGATCGCCATGTGAAAACCGATGTCAGAGGCGATCTGCGGGCCCGATTTCCGATGCCAATCATTGATTGCATTGACCAGGCTGCCATCCTCGCCGGGCAGAACGAAGTCCACAACCATTGTGGTGCCGCCCGTGGCCGCCGCCCAGGTGCCCGACAGAAAGGTTTCATCCGCTGTGGTGCCCATGAAGGGCATTTCCAGATGGGTGTGCGGGTCGATCCCGCCGGGGATCACATAGGCATCTGACGCGTCGATGACCGTGTCGCCGGACAGGTCGAGCCCGATCTCTTTGATGGTCTCGCCTTCGATCAGGACATCGGCATCATATTGATGGTCAGCGGTCAGGATTGTGCCGCCTTTGATCACTGTGGTACTCATGGCATTCCCCCTGCAAAGTTTCTTTTCATTGCCATTGCATAGGCCCTGTTTGTGTCTGTCAATCGCAGACGGGCCCACGAGATCGGTTTGCAGTGCAGGAGGCTAATGACACACCTCACCGCCAGCTGTGACTTCATAAGAATTGAGCAAAAGGTGAAAACCATGGGCCTTGGCGGCACGGCAATAAGCCGACCAATCCCCGCCGTTCTCGGTGTACTCCACCGCCAGTACCGGTTTGCCCGCGTCGATATAGGGCAGTATCTCTTCGCAGAACTCGTAGTGGAAGCATTCCTCCACCAGCATCCCGTCGAAGAGGCCCACAAGCTGAGGCACAATCTCGTCTGCATTCTTCTGCAGGATCTTAAGCCCCTTGTCGTGGGCGTGGTGTGCCATTTCTTTGAAAAAGAGGACGGCATCAGCGCTGGTGAAGGCAAAACCGGTGTCGTTGTCATGGGCCCCCATATTGTCGGGCTCGACCCCGACAAAGCCCTTAGCGGCACAAGCATCGATCCGCGCCTTCATGAGCGGCCAGACATGGGATCTGTCGGCCATGTCGACATATTTCTCGTC